>NZ_JBHXKE010000003.1:0-107140 GCF_042722765.1 Kitasatospora sp. NPDC058406 | reverse complement strand
TTTTTACTCCCCCCCCCACCACCTTTATCTACTCTGCCTGTGTCGGGGCCTGTGTCTTTTTTTAATACCCCCCGGGCCCCGGGGGGCCCCCCGCCCCCCCCGGCCCCCACCCGCGTCACCACCACGCGGTCGATCGTCCTGCCGGCCGCTCAGCCGCCGAGGATCCGTAGCCCGGGCAGCAGGCCCGGGATCAGCGGGGGCACCTCGACGCCCTGTTGCGGGGCGCCGTCGGCGGTCGGGCTGGGCGTGGCGGACGGTTGGGCCGGTGCCTGGTCCGGCGCCGGGTCCGGACTGGGCGAGGGCTTGGCGCCCGTGAGCCCGTTGGTGAGGTTGTCGACCAGCCCGCCGACCGGGGCCGGGACGACGTTGCCGGGCACGCTGCTCGGCAGGATGTCGACCGGGGCACCGGGAGCGGCCGGAGGCGCCGGAACGGTCGCCCCCGCGGACGGGGCACGCTCGGCGGTGCCGGGCCTGCCGCTGCCGGCCGTGCTGCCGGCCGGACCCGCGCCGGAGCCGCCCTGCGCGGGCGCGCCGGGAGCCGGGTTGCCGCCCGTGGCCGTGGTGCCGGCGGGACCGCCGTCCCCACCGGTGGCCGGGGTCTGCGCGCCGCCGCCCGCCCCGCCGCCGGCCGGTGCACCGCTCTTGGCGGGCGGTTCGGCCAGGCGCAGGGGCGCGACGTCCTCGCTTATGTCGTCGAAGAGCTGTTCCACCAGGTGGGCCTGCGGGATCAGCTGGACGGGCAGCTTGGACTGGACCTCGGCCCAGGCGCCGTCCTCGCCCTCGGCGAAGCCGGCGAGGGTGCGCATCGGGTCGAGCGAGCCGTTGCTGCGGTACACGGCGCGCAACAGGTCGCGGCCCCGGAGGGCGTCGGCGTGCATGTCGTCGAGCGCCTTGCGGACCTGGTCGACCGTGCCCGGGCTGAGCGAGCCGCCGGTCCCGGTCCGCCCGACCAGCGACCGGGCCTCGCCGAGCCGGGTGGCCGCGTTGTCCAGCAGCAGCTCGCCGCGCTCGGTGTCGGATTCCGCGAGGTTGAGCCGGAGTCCTTCCAGGCCGCGCTTCATCCCGTACAGCGGATCGCCCGGCAGTGCCCCGGTGCTGGCGGCCGCGGCGCCGGCGAGGCTCCCGACGGCCAGCCCGGCCACCAGCCCGCCGATCGCGAACCGGCGGCTCCAGCGGCCGCGCGGTGCACTCCGGATCGCCCGATGGCGGCGCTGCCGGGGCACCGTGGCGCCCGGTCCACCGGCGAAAGCCTGCTCGAACGCGGCCATCAGCTGGGCGCGTTGGACGGTCCGGACTTCGCGGTCCAGCTCCGGGCCGGGCAGCGCGCCGAGCGCGCCGACCATGTCGATGAGCCCGGCCATGGTGGCCGGACCTGCGCTGCCGGCCGTGCTCCTGGCCGTTTCCGCGCCGTCGGTAGCGAGTTGCTCCGCCTGGTGGGCCTCCAGCGCCTCGGCGAAGGCCTTCGCCCGCCGGTGCTCCAGCACGTTTGCCGTCACGGGCCACACCTCCCTTCGTCGTTGTCGACACCCCGGCCTGCCGGACGGTTGCCCCGGCAAGCCAATGCCACTCCATCGGGTGAGAGGTCGCAATTCGACTTGACCGTACGCCTGGTGGAGGCTTGCACGCTGGCCAACGAGTGGTGCGGGCGGTCGGTTACGCACGGCTGATCATCGGACCGACCGTTCACCCGGACGTGTCGGACCGTCATCGGGGATGACGGCCCGCCGGTTATCTCCCCCGCCGCGCCGGGGTCGCCCCCGGCCTGCGCCCCGTTCACCGTGCGTCGGGCGGGAGCAGGCGGGCCAGGGTGCGGACGGCGCGGTACTGGAGGGTCTTGATGGCGCCCTCGTTCTTGCCCATGATCCGCGCCGTCTCGGCGACCGAGAGCCCCTGCAGGAAGCGCAGTGTGACGCACTCCTGCTGCTGCGGGTTGAGCCGCCGGACCGCCTCCAGCAGGGCCGCGTTGGACAGCGACTCCAGGACCGAGTCCTCCGGGCTGCGCTCGCACTCGTTGGAGTCGAGCATCTCGCCGGTGGTGACCTCCAGCCGGAACCGGCTGGACTTGAAGTGGTCGGCGACCAGGTTGCGGGCGATGGTCACCAGCCAGGCGCCGAAGTCCCGGCCCTGCCAGGTGAACGTGCCGATCCGGCGCAGCGCGCGCAGGAACGTCTCGCTGGTGAGGTCCTCGGCGGTGGCCCGGCTGCCGACCCGGTAGTAGATGTAGCGGTAGACCGTGTCCGAGTAGTGGTCGTAGAGGCGGCCGAAGGCCTCGCTCTCGCCGGCCTGGGCCCGCTCGACCAGCTCCATGATCGGATTGTGCTCGGTCTCGTAGCCGGGGCCGGTGGTGGTTCGGGTCCGGCTCCGGCCGCCCGTGCCGGCGGCTCCGGTCCGTCCGCGCGCACCGGTGCCGGCGGAGCCGGCCGAGCCGGCTGCGGTGGTGCGCAGCAAGGGGGCTCCGGTGTGCGGCTGGCCGGGGCCGAACGCGGCTCCGGCGGGAACCGGTTGGGGCGAGGTCACGAGCTGGCTGCGGAGCAGGGTGCGCAGCAGTTCGAGGCCGGTGGAGATCTGCCGGGGCGGGACCGGGCGGCCGCGGAGGCTGGTGCGGGAGCGCAGGGGCGCGGACGACGGGCGGGAGGGTGCAGGCGCGTCGTTCCGGACGGGTGGGTACACGGGACTCCCAGAGGCAGAACTGTGGACGGATCACCTCCGCCTGCGCGGAGAGCACGGCCGCACCACCCGGTCATGCCGGGGCGGGTGGGTGACGCGCATCCAGGAGAGAATAACGCTTTGTGCAATGACAGCTACACCGTGTGGTCGAAGTGGTCGTTTGGGATCCGCATTGACCACTTATAAGGCTGACACTGACCGAACGTGTCATCGATCATCCGGCCCAACGTGACCGAACGGGTGCGCCAGGTGACCAATTCGGCGGCGCGGGGGGCGGTTTCCCTGCCCTGGGCGCGGATAACCCCTGACTTTCCCGGACTGACGAGCGATCAGAACCGGTCACCTGGTGTCGGGTTCGGTCGATGACCCTGAATCGACGTCCGGCGCGCCGGAGTTAGCCCGTAAGAGCGGCCTGGTCAGCGCGCGAATTGACCGGACTCACTCCGTCGGGCGGCCTGGCGGGAGGATCGGGTCCGGGTGCGCGCCCGGGCGGGTCCGGGCCGGGGTCAGGCCCGGTGGCGGCGGTGCAGGGCCACCGCCGCCGCCACCGCGCCCGCCGTCACCCCGAGCGCGGCCGCCGCCGGCAGGCCCACCCGGGCCGCCTTCCGGCCGGTCCGGAAGTCCCGGACACGCCAGCCCTGCGAGCGGGCGTGCCGCCGCAGCGCGCCGTCCGGGTTCACCACGTACGGGTGCCCGACCAGCGAGAGCATGGGGATGTCGTTGGCCGAGTCGCTGTACGCGGCGCAGCGGTCCAGGTCGAGCCGCTCCCGGCGGGCCAGCGAGCGGACGGCCGCCGCCTTGGCCGGGCCGTGCAGCATCTCGCCGACCAGCCGGCCCGTGTACGCGCCGTCGCGGGCCTCGGCGACGGTGCCGAGCGCGCCGGTCATGCCGAGCCGGGCGGCGATGATCCTGGCCACCTCCACCGGCGCGGCGGTGGCCAGCCAGACCCGCTGGCCGGCGTCCAGGTGCATCTGGACCAGGGCGCGGGTGCCGGGCCAGACCTTGTCGGCGATGACCTCGTCGAAGACCTCCTCGCAGAGGGCCTCCAGATCGGCGGTCCGCTTGCCGGCGACCAGGCCGAGCGCCGTGTGCTGGGCGTCGGCCATGTGGTCCGGGTCCTCGGCGCCGTGCAGCCGGAACCACGCCTGCTGCCAGGCGAAGCGGGCGATGTCGCGGCGGGTGAGGAAGCCGCGGCGGTAGAGGCCGACGCCGAGGTAGAAGATGGCGGCGCCGCGCAGGATGGTGTTGTCGCAGTCGAAGAAGGCGGCGGCGCGCGGGTCGTCCGGCTCGGGGGTGTGGTTCTCGGTGGGGGCCTTGGGTGCCTTGCCGCGCCGCGCGTGCTGCCCGGCGCCCTCCTCGGCGCTCTCCTCGGTGCCTTCCCCGGCGGGCCCGGTCTCCCCGCTCGGCCCGGCGACGGTCCCGGGGGCTGTTCCGGCGACGGTCCCGGGGGCCGGCTCCACGTCGGCGGGCGGCTGCGGCGCGGTGCGCAGGGCGGCCTCCGCGGCCTCGGCCGCGGCCTCGCCCGCCAGGGCGATCCGCGCGGTGGTGGGTCGCCTTGTCTGGAGGAGCCTTCGGAGCACGGCCATGTCACCGAGCATAGCCAGCGGGTCGCGGGGCGGCCGTGACGGCGGCGTGCCGGGCCGGTGAACAGCCGCGCCGTCCGCCCGACCGGCCGCTCCGCGCGCCGGCCGCGGCCCCGTCGCCCCCGGACCGCCCACGGAACCGCGCGCCGGCCGCGGCCCCGTCGCCCCCGGACCGCCCACGGAACCGCGCCCGGCCGCGGCCCCGTCGCCCCCGGACCGCCCACGGAACCGCGCCCGGCCGCGCCCGGCCGCCGTCCGGCGGCCTGTAGGGGCGGCGCACAATGGCGGGGTGAGCCCACTGCTGCGACGTGACAAGAACCCGAAGCCGGCCGAGCGGACCGTGACCCTGGTGGCCAAGCCCGGTTGCCACCTGTGCGACGACGCCCGGGAGGTGATCGTCCGGGTGGCGGGCGAGCTGGGCGCGACCTTCGAGGAGAAGGACATCACGCAGGACGAGGAGCTCTACCGCCGCTACTGGGAGCAGATCCCGGTGACCCTGATCGACGGCCGCCAGCACGACTTCTGGCGGGTGGAGGAGAAGCGTCTGCGCGCCGCGCTCGGCGGCTGACGCCCCCCGGGGGGCCCGGCGGGCGGCTCCCGCGCCCCCGCCGGTCGGCGGGGGCGGTTCGCCGAATCGTTGTGAAGAATCCCCGCACGCGGCTTGGGGCGCCCCCCGGTGCTCGGCTTACGATCGAACTCGTCTGCGCCCATGGGGGGCTGAGCACGCGAGGAGTGCCGCCATGCTTCCCGGTCCGCCCCCCGCGGCGCCCCCAGGGCCGCCCGCCGCCCCGTCGGCCGGGCCCGGGGGTTTCGCCGTGGTGGACGTGGAGGCGACCGGCCGCAGCCCCTGGCGGCACCGGGTGGTCGAGGTCGCCGTGGTGCTGCTGGACGAGCGGCTCCGTCCGGAGGGCGAGTTCTGCACGCTGCTGGACCCGCTCGGGCCGGTGGGCCCGACCCATGTGCACCGGATAGCGCAGGAGGACGTCGAGGGCGCCCCGCGGTTCCGCGAGATCGCGCCCAGGCTGCTGGAGCTGTTGGCCGGTCGGGTGCTGGTCGGCCATCACGTCACCTGCGACCACGCCTTCCTCGATCGTGAGTTCGCCCGGATCGGCGTCCCGCTGCCCTCTGTGCCGCTGCTCTGCACGATGCGGCTGGCCCGGACCCACCTGCCGGAGGCCCGTGGGTTCGGCCTGGCGGCCTGCGTGGAGGCGGCCGGTCTGGGCGGGTTCGCGGCCCACACCGCGCTGGGCGACGCCCGGGCCACCGCCGGGCTGCTCCGGCACTGCCTGGGTGCGCCGTCCTGTCCGCCCGGCGACTGGGTGGAGCCGCTGCGGGCGGCGGCCCGGGTTCCGTGGCCGAGGTTGGGCGGCGCCCGGTCCCGGCCGGAGGGGGAGCCGGTCCCGCTGGTCCGCCGTGAGCTCCCGCGCGAGCCGTTGTACGGCCCTCGGCCACCCGCTGCACCGCCCCCGGCGGTGGCCCGGAAAGCGCCCGGTGCTATAGGTGCCACGGCGTGATGCGCATCACTGTGTGGGGACAAATCGGACACCATCTTTGTGCACACGTTCACAAACGCATAGCCTGGCTGCCAAAGCCCAGCTTCACCCACAGGAGCACCGTGGCAATCGGCCGATCACCACAGAGCAGTTCGCAGACGCCCGAGCAGGGCGCCGCGCGCCGACCCTCGCGTGCCCGGGGAATCCCGGAGGCGACAGTCGCGCGCCTGCCCCTCTATCTGCGCGCGCTCACCGCGCTCTCCGAGCGCTCGGTGCCGACGGTCTCCTCCGAGGAGCTGGCCGCGGCCGCCGGGGTGAACTCCGCCAAGCTGCGCAAGGACTTCTCCTACCTGGGCTCGTACGGCACCCGCGGCGTCGGCTACGACGTCGAGTACCTCGTCTACCAGATCTCCCGCGAGCTGGGCCTGACCCAGGACTGGCCGGTCGTCATCGTCGGCATCGGGAACCTCGGCCACGCGCTCGCCAACTACGGCGGCTTCGCCTCCCGCGGCTTCCGGGTCGCGGCCCTGCTGGACGCCGACCCGGCCGTGGTCGGCAGCAGTGCGGCCGGCCTCCCGGTGCGCCACATGGACGAGCTGGAGTCCATCGTGGAGAGCCAGCACGTCTCGATCGGCGTCATCACCACCCCGCCCGGTGCCGCCCAGCAGGTCTGCGACCGGCTGGTCGAGGCCGGTGTCACCAGCATCCTGAACTTCGCCCCGACCGTGCTGACCGTCCCGGACGGCGTCGACGTGCGCAAGGTGGACCTTTCCATCGAGCTGCAGATCCTCGCCTTCCACGAGCAGCGCAAGGCCGGCGACGAGCCGGACCGTGCCGAGTCCGTGCTCGACCGCGCCCCCGGCCCGGTCCGGGCGGCCGCCGCCAAGCTGCGCCGTGCCGCCGGCGGCAGCACCAAGGCCCGCCCGGCCACCGAGCCCGCCAAGGACGGCGACCCGGCGGCGAAGTCCCAGCCCGGCAAGCCCGGTGAGGGCGACCTCTCCGCGGTGATGCCGGCATGAGCGGGCAGCACGGGCAGCAGGGGCACTACGGGCGGATCGTCGGCGGCCGGGTGCCGTCCGACGCGCCCGCCGAGCCCGCCGAGCGCGGCGGACGCCGCTCGGGCATCGGGATCCGCGGTACCGGGGGTCGGGCGTGAGTCTTCTCGTCGTAGGGCTGAGCCACCGCACCGCCCCGGTCGGCGTGCTGGAGCGCGCCGCCCTGACCGGTGAGGTCCCGACCCGCCTGCTGCACGACGCGGCCGCGTCCGCGACCGTCGCCGAGGCCGCGCTGCTGAACACCTGCAACCGGATCGAGCTGTACGCGGACGTGGACAAGTTCCACGCCGGCGTCGCCGAGCTGTCGCTGCTGCTCGCCCACCACAGCGGGGTCGACCTGGAGGAGCTCACCTCCCACCTCTACGTCCACTACGAGGACCGCGCCGTCCATCACCTCTTCTCGGTGGCCTGCGGCCTGGACTCGATGGTGGTCGGCGAGGGCCAGATCCTCGGCCAGCTGCGCGACTCGCTGGCCAGGGCGCAGGACGAGCACACCGCGGGGCGCGGCCTGAACGAGCTGTTCCAGCAGGCGCTGCGGGTCGGCAAGCGGGCGCACAGCGAGACCGGCATCGACAAGGCCGGCCAGTCACTGGTGACCTTCGGCCTGGAGCAGGTCGCGGCCGGCGCCGGCGAGATCGCCGGCAAGCGGGCGCTGGTGGTCGGCGCGGGCTCGATGAGCTCGCTGGCCGCCGCCACGCTGGTCCGCTCCGGCGTCACCGACCTGCTGATCGCCAACCGGACGCCCGAGCGGGCCGAGCGGCTGGTCGGGATCCTCGGCGCGGACGTCGCCCGCACCCTCGAACTGGCCAAGGTGCCCGAGGCGCTGGCCGACGTCGACCTGGTGATCTCCTGTACCGGCGCGGCCGGCGTGGTCATCAGGTCCGAGGACGTCGCCGCCGCAATGGCGTCCCGCCACGCCGACACCCCGCTCGCCTTCCTCGACCTGGCCATGCCGCGCGACGTCGACCACGCCGTGCACGAGCTGCCCGGCGCGCTCCTCGTCGACCTGGAGAGCCTCTCGCACGCCCACGCGGCGACCCCCGGCGCCGGCGACGTCGACGCGGTCTCCGGCATCGTCGCCGAGGAGGTCACCGCCTTCGGCGCCGCCCAGCGGGCCGCCCGGATCGCCCCGACCGTGGTGGCGCTGCGCGCGATGGCCTCCGAGGTCGTCGCCGCCGAGCTGGGCCGCCTGGACTCCCGGCTGCCCGCGCTGGACGACCGCTCCCGCGCCGAGATCACCCAGACCGTCCGGCGGGTTGTCGACAAGCTGCTGCACGCCCCGACCGTACGGGTGAAGCAGCTCGCCGCCGAGCCGGGCGGTGCCTCCTACGCGGACGCGCTGCGCGAGCTGTTCGACCTCGACCCGGCCGCCGTGCACGCGGTCTCCGGCACACCGATCGGCACCCAGCAGCCTGCGGGCGGGGGCGCCAGATGAACCGTCAGCCATCCCACGAGTACCACCGGGACGATCACCTCATGAATGGTCAACCGCTCACCGGCCAGTCCCCGGACGCCACCGCACCCCTGCGGCTCGGCACCCGGCGCAGCGCGCTCGCCATGGCCCAGTCGGGCATGGTCGCCCGCGAGGTGACCCGGCTCACCGGGCGCCCCGTCGAGCTGGTGGAGATCACCACCTACGGCGACACCTCGCGCGAGGCGCTGGCCCAGATCGGCGGCACCGGCGTCTTCGTCTCCGCGCTGCGCGACGCGCTGCTGGAGGGCCGGATCGACTTCGCCGTGCACTCGCTCAAGGACCTGCCCACCGCCGCCCCCGAGGGTCTGGTGCTGGCCGCCGTCCCCGAGCGCGAGGACTTCCGCGACGCCCTGGTGGCGCACGAGGGTCTGACCCTGGGCGAGCTGGTGGAGAAGCTGGCCGGCTCCGGCCGCACGGCCCGGATCGGCACCGGTTCGCCGCGCCGGATGGCGCAGCTGAACGCCTGGGCCCGGGCCCGGGGCGCACAACTGGAGACGGTGGCGATCCGCGGCAACGTGGACACCCGGATCGGCTTCGTCGCCTCCGGCGAGCTGGACGCCGTGGTGCTGGCCACCGCCGGCCTGAACCGGCTCGGCCGCGCCGCCGAGATCACCGAGCACCTGGACCGCGAGCTGATGATCCCGGCCCCCGGCCAGGGTGCGCTCGCCGTCGAGTGCACCCCCACCGCCGTACTTCCGGACGGGGGGTCGCTGGCTGCCGCGCTGTCGGCTCTGGACCACACCCCCACCCGGGTCGCGGTGGCCGCCGAGCGCGCCCTGCTGTCCGCCCTGGAGGCCGGCTGCTCCGCACCGGTCGCCGGCCTGGCGGTCCGGGGCCACGAGAACGAACTGCGGCTGGAGGGCGTGGTCGGAACCACCGACGGCGCCACCCTGCTGAAGATGTCCGCCGACGGTCCGATCGTCCTCGACGAGACCGCCGAGCAGCGGGCGGCGGCCCTCGGCCGCGCGCTGGCCGCCCGGCTGCTCGACGCGGGCGCGGCCGCCCTGATGGGGGAGCGAGCCCGATGAGCCCCACCGCCGCCACCGACAGCCCGTTCCCGGCCGACAGCCCGTTCGGGGGCGTGGTCCCCGCCACCGGTCGATGCACCTTCCTGGGTGCGGGCCCCGGCGACCCGGGCCTGCTGACCCTGCGCGCGGTCGAGGTGCTGGCTTCGGCCGACATCCTGGTCGCCGACCCGCTGACCGCCGCCGCGGTGCGCAGCCACTGCCCGTCCGGCGTGCAGGTGCACGCCCCGGGTGCGGAGGGGCCGGAGTTCGACCTGGCCGAGCTGGTCCGCGAGGCCGTGCGGTCCGGCAAGCACGTGGTGCGGACCGTCGACGGTGACCCGGGCCTGGACGGCTGTGCCGCCGAGGAGATGCTCGGCTGCGCCGGCGCCGGGATCGCCTTCGAGGTGATCCCCGGGGTCGCCCAGTCGGTCGGCGTGCCGGCCTACGCCGGTGTGCCGCTGCGCGGCGCGGCCGGCACCGACGTCCGGTTCGTGGAGGGCGCGGCCCTGTTGGCCGGCTCGCCGGTGGACCTGGGCGCGCAGGAGACCACCCTGGTGGTGCGGACCACCCTGGGCCAGCTGCCCGCCACCGCCAACGCGCTGGTCTCCAACGGCCGCAAGCCGGAGTCGGCCCTGAGCGCGACGCTCTCCGGCACCACCACCCGCCAGCGCACCTTCACCGCCACCCTGGCCACCATCGCGGCCGACCTGAAGGCGGCCCGGGTGCTGCCCTCGCCGGTGTCGGCGCCGGTGGACCCGGCCACCCCGGTCATAGCCGTGGTCGGGGAGCAGGTCGCGCACCGCTCCTCGCACTCCTGGTTCGAGACCAAGCCGCTGTTCGGCTGGAACGTCCTGGTGCCGCGGACCAAGGAGCAGGCGCACGGCCTCTCCGAGCAGCTCCGCTCGTACGGCGCGGTGCCGCAGGAGGTGCCGACCATCGCGGTCGAGCCGCCGCGCACCCCGCAGCAGATGGAGCGGGCCATCAAGGGCCTGGTCACCGGCCGGTACGAGTGGATCGCCTTCACCTCGGTGAACGCGGTGCGCGCCGTGCGGGAGAAGTTCGAGGAGTACGGCCTGGACGCCCGGGCGTTCGCCGGGATCAAGGTCGCGGCGGTCGGCGAGACCACCGCGCAGGCGCTGGTCGACTTCGGCGTGAAGCCGGACCTCGTGCCGTCCGGCGAGCAGTCCGCCGCCGGCCTGCTGGAGGACTGGCCGCCGTACGACCCGGTGTTCGACCCGATCGACCGGGTGCTGCTGCCGCGCGCCGACATCGCCACCGAGACCCTGGTGGCCGGCCTGGTCGAGCTGGGCTGGGAGGTCGACGACGTGACGGCGTACCGGACGGTGCGCGCCTCGCCGCCGCCGGCCGAGACCCGTGAGGCGATCAAGGGCGGCGGCTTCGACGCGGTGCTGTTCACCTCGTCCTCGACCGTGCGGAACCTGGTCGGGATCGCGGGCAAGCCGCACAACGTGACGGTCATCGCCTGCATCGGCCCGGCCACCGCGAAGACCGCCGAGGAGCACGGCCTGCGGGTCGACGTGATGGCCCCGGCGCCGTCGGCGGCCGCGCTGGCCCAGGCACTGGCGGACTTCGGGGCCAAGCGCCGCGACACCGCGACGGCCGCCGGCGAGCCGGTCTACCGGCCCAGCGAGCGTCGTCCCGGCTCGCGCCGCAAGGCCGCACGCTGACAACGGCCGGGGGCGGCCCACCCGCCGCCCCCGGCACTCGCACCACCGTTCGGAGAGAGAAGCAGTGTCCGCTGAATTCCCGTACGTCCGCCCGCGCCGCCTGAGGTCGACCCCGGCGATGCGCCGCCTGGTCGCCGAGACCCGGCTGCACCCGGCGGAGCTGATCCTGCCGGTGTTCGTCCGCGAGGGCGTGCGCGAGCCGGTGCCGGTCTCGTCGATGCCCGGGGTGGTCCAGCACACCCGCGACACCCTGCGCAGGGCCGCGGTCGAGGCGGCCGAGGCGGGCCTGGGGGGCCTCATGCTGTTCGGCGTCCCGGAGGTGCAGGACGCCGTCGGCAGCGAGGGCACCAACCCCGACGGCATCCTCCAGCAGGCGATCCGGGACGTGGTCGCCGAGGTCGGCGACGCCCTGGTGGTCATGTCCGACCTCTGCCTGGACGAGTACACCGACCACGGCCACTGCGGCGTGCTGGCCGCCGACGGCTCGGTGGACAACGACGCGACGCTGGAGCGCTACGCCGAGATGGCCCGGGTGCAGGCCGACGCCGGCGTCCACCTGGTCGGTCCGTCCGGGATGATGGACGGCCAGATCGCGGTGGTCCGGCGGGCCCTGGACGAGGCCGGCCACCAGGACGTGGGCATCCTCGCCTACACCGCCAAGTACGCCTCGGCGTTCTACGGTCCGTTCCGGGAGGCGGTCGGCTCCTCGCTGAAGGGTGACCGCAAGTCCTACCAGCAGGACCCGGCGAACGCGCGGGAGGCCCTGCGCGAGCTGGAGCTGGACGTCGCCGAGGGCGCCGACCTGGTGATGGTCAAGCCGGGCATGGCCTACCTGGACATCCTGCGCCAGGTCGCCGACGCCTCGCCGGTGCCCGTCTCGGCGTACCAGGTGTCGGGCGAGTACGCGATGGTCGAGGCGGCCGCGGCGAACGGCTGGATCGACCGGGAGCGGATGATCCTGGAGACGCTGACGTCGCTGCGCCGGGCCGGCGCCGAGCAGATCCTCACCTACTGGGCGGTCGAGGCCGCCGCGATGCTGAAGTAGCGGCGGACGCACGAAGGCCGGGCCCCTCTGTGGTGAGGGGCCCGGCCTTTCGTCTACTTCTCCCAGCCGCCGATGTGGGCGAAGCCCTCCGCGCCGCCGACGACGTCGGTGGAGGTGGCGGCTCCCCATCCGTGCCCGCCGGTGTGGATGTTCGAGGTGTGGGCGAGACCCCACCACTCGCCGGCCGCGAACACCGGGTCGGCCGACGCGACGAACTCGCCGCCGCCGACCAGGCCGACGTGCGCGGACGCCGGGGTGGCGACACCGGCCAGCGCCAGCGCGCCGAAGGCGGTCAGCGCGACCTTGCCCAGCTTGCTCTTCATGGATCTGCCCTCTCTTCCGGAGCGTCCGGTCGGAACGCTCTGCCTCTGACGTGTGCTCCGGTCCGTGTCCGGGCGGCAGCTCTGACACGTGAACACACGCTGCCGTCCGCACCGGCGCCCCACGCGCCGTTCCGACGGCCTGTCACCCGGCCGGCCCGCACGCGGAGTGCGGCCGGCCGGACGTCCGGTCCCGTACGCCGGGAGGGCCCGGGGACCAGACGTCCCCGGGCCCTCCGCCGCACCGTGCCGCAGAATCAGCCGATCAGGTGCGAGACACCCGCGTCGCCCGAGGACTGGGTGTTCTGGCCGACGTTGCAGATCTGCTTCGGGGTGCTGTTGAGGATCGGCACCTCGACCGGGACGGCCACGCCGAGGACGGCGACCGCGATGTTGTGGACCTCCGGCAGGCAGATGTTCGCGTTGTCGAGGGTGTGGAAGTTCGGGCTGTGGTCGCCGTGGGTGCCGGTCTGGTTGGTGCCACCGTTGCCCTGGACCGAGACGGCGGAGCCGTCCGAGTCGGCGATGGCCGAGGCCGAGCCGGCGGACATCGCGATGGCGGCGGCGGCGAGGCCGGCGGCGGCGAGGGACTTCTTGATCATTTCGGTGTTCCTCTCGGGGGATGAATCGGGGAGCGATTCGAAGGGTGGTTCTGGAGGGGTGACGCAGGTGGGGCGAGCGGTCAGCCGATGAGGTGGGAGACGCCCGAGTCGCCCTTGGTCTGGGTGCCCTGACCCTGGGTGCAGTACTGCTTGCCACCGCTGTTGGCGATCGGGACCTCGACCGGGACGGCCACGCCGAGCACGCCGACGGCGATGTTGTGGATCTCCGGCAGGCAGACGTTCGCGTTGTCCAGGAAGTGGAAGTTCGGGCTGTGGTCGCCGACGGTGCCGGTGAAGTTGGTGCCGCCGTTGCCCTGGAAGGACCCGGCGGAGCCGTCCGAGTCACCGATGGCCGAGGCCGGCGCGGCGGCGGCGGCCAGCGCGGCGGCAGCCAGCCCGGCGGCGGCGAAGGACTTCTGGATCATGGGGAGATCCCTCTCTGAAATGCTCTTGAGTTTCCGTGCGTACAACGCGTACAACGCTCAGACCCGGTCTGCAGTCACTGACGTTCAGATCAAAGAATGACGGCACGGAAGGTTACGGGGATTTTTGAAAAGAGTCCGGGAGGCGCGACCCGAACCCCTTTCCGGTCGGATTATTAGCCCGAACCGGTTAACGCCCGCAATCCGGGATCCCGGTGGCTCGTTGAGACAGATTGCTTTGGGCTGCGCCCGCGCAGCCCTCCCAGAGATCTCCAGTACGGACAGGCGGAACGGTGAAAAGCATGAGGTTCTCCAAGCGGGCCGGCGCGATGCTGCTGGCGGTCGGTGCGGGCGTACTCGCCTCCCAGGGGGCGGCCTCGGCCGCGGCCCCGGTCAGCCCCGAGCAGGTCGGGGCGCTGGAGGACCAGCTGGCGACCCAGCAGGTCCCGGTGGACGTGCCGGTGGCGCCGTTGGGCAGCCGGATCTCCGGCGGCATCCCGACCTCGCTGCTGATGCCCCCCGTGCCCGCCCACACCACCGGCGGCGCGCTGATCCCGGAGCGGATCGTCCCCGCCCTCGGCACCGGCAAGGTGGGCCCGACCGCGAAGGCCGAGCTGCCGCTGCCCCTGGTCGACCAGGGCGCCGACCTCGGCGAGCTGCTGCTGGACGCCCCGGCCGCGCCGCTGCACGCCGACACCCCCGGGCTGGGCCTCGGCAGGCCGCTCTCGGTCGTCCAGGACGGCACCGGACAGCTCGCCGGCGGCCGGGTCAAGGTGGACGAGATCGACCCGCGGCTGGTGACCGGCGCCGTCCAGGCCGTTCCGGGGGCCAAGGCCACCCTCGGCAACGAGGACGAGCGGATCTCGGTGACCGACTCGGTGGGCAACCTGGCGACCACCACCACCGCGACCGCCACCGGCGTGGTGCAGGAGACCGGCCTGGCCGGCCTCGCCCAGCTGTAGCAGCCGCCCGCACCGCAGCGCGCAGCACGCCGGACGCAGTACACGGGAGAGCCCGGCACCCCGCTCCGAACGGGGGTGCCGGGCTCTCCCGCGTACGGCCGTGGATCGCGGACGGCCGCCGGGCGTCCGGCTCAGCCGGGCAGTGCCCCGAGCAGCTGGCCGACCACCGGCAGGTCGCGCGGTCCGCCGCCGGCGCTGAGCGGGCCGGTCAGCGTCTCGGTGCCGATCGGCGCCAGGCCGGTGTTCTCCGGCTTGACGGTCGCGCCGTTGTTCAGCACGTCGGCCGAGGAGTTGGCCCACGGGTCCAGACGCAGGTCCTTGATCGGTGCGACGCCGTAGCCGAGGCCGGTGGTCGTGCCGCCGAGTGCCTGGGCGAGGTCGGTCTTGGTCAGCGAGGCACCGCCCTCGGCCGGGGCCGCGTGTGCGGCTCCCGCGCCGCCGAGCAGCATCGCGGCACCCAGGGCGGCGGCGAGGCCGGCCCCGCTCTTCTTCGAAACCATGCGGAATCACCCTTCGGGGGAGTGGGTCCCGGCGCGGCCGGACCGCGCCCGGGTACGCCGAACCGCCCCCCGGCCGGTGGGCCGGAGGGCAGCGCGGCCGGAACGCGTGCCGGACGGGATCAGCAGTCGTCCTCGACGTGGTGCTGCGGCGCCTCGGCGTTGATGCAGGTGTTGCCGAACGCCGGGTTGAGCAGGCCGATGACGTTCACGGAGTTGCCGCACAGGTTGACCGGGATGTGCACCGGGACCTGGAGCTGGTTGCCGGAGACGACACCGGGCGAGCCGGCGGCGACGCCCTCCGCGCCGGAGCTGGCGGAGGCGGCGCCCGCCGCACCCATCACCAGGCCGGCGGCGGCGGCGGAGAGGACGGCGGCCTTCTTCACGTTCTGCATGGGGGTTGATCTCCTCGATCACACACGGTAGCGGGCCGCACCCCGCCACTGGCGGGGTGCGGCACGGATTCGGCAGTACGGCGGTCACCGGTGCGGCGACCGCCGGTTCAGCCGGCGTTGACGCAGGTGTTGCCGAACGCCGGGTTCAGGATGCTGACGATCCCGATGGAGTTGCCGCAGACGTTGACCGGGATGTGCACCGGGATCTGGATCTGGTTGCCGGAGAGCACACCCGGGGAGCCGGCGGCGACACCCTGGGCGCCGGAGCTGGCGAACGCGCCGCCGGCCGCACCGACCACCAGACCGGCGGCGGCGAGGGACAGGGCGGCGGCCTTCTTGAGGTTACGCATGTGGTTCTTCCTCCGTTTTCTGCCCGACCGTCTGTGGAATAGTCGGGAGCCGGGCGAGGTGAAATCCTTGCCCGTCGGCTTCTGGGAATGCCGTGATTGTCACTCGGGCGGCCCAGATGGCGCGTGTCGCCCATGGCTCGGGCGATGATTCGGCCGCCGCTTCACCGCGCGCCGCGAACGATTCCCGCACGGCCGGGAAGAATTCGTGCAGACGCACGACCAGGAGGAATTCCGGACGGGCTTGGACCGGCGTCGGATCTCCCGGAGTCGAGGTGCCGCCCGTCTGGGGGCGGGCCGGGCGGCGGTGCCGCCCCGGATCAGGCGTTGACGCAGGTGTTGCCGAACGCCGGGTTGAGCAGGCCGACCACGTTGATCGAGTTGCCGCACAGGTTGACCGGGACGTGCACCGGGATCTGGATCTGGTTGCCCGAGGCCACGCCGGGGGAGCCGGCCGCGACGCCCTCGGCGGACGCGCCGTGGGCGTGGGCGGCGCCGGCGCCGGCGGCCAGCAGGGCGGCGGTGGCCGCGGTGCCGAGGACGCCGTGGGCGAGCTTGCGCATGTGCGGGACTCGATTCGTCGTAGAGAGCGTCGTGAGGAGCGGGGCGGAGCGTGTTCCGCCAGGGAGAACGAGGGAGCGCTCGGGGGGAAACGGTCGGATGTGCTGATCACCCGAATGCCTGGCGGGCCGTTCCGTTCCTCCGGATGGGTGACAGTGGGGGTGCCCCAGCAACCGGCTCGACCGGGTCTCGTTGGAGATGTCGCACTCCCCGTGCATCTCTGTCGAACAGTCAGGAGGCTCGTATGAGCATCAAGAAGACGGCCGCCGTCGGCGCCGCTGTAGTCGGCATCGTGGCGGCCGGTGCCGGCACCGCGATGGCCAGCTCCGGTGCGGAGGGTGTTGCCGCGGGTTCCCCCGGTGTCATCTCCGGCAACCAGCTGCAGGTCCCGGTCCACGTTCCGGTCAACCTGTGCGGCAACACCATCGACATCATCGGTCTGCTGAACCCCGCGTTCGGCAACACCTGCGTCAACCACGGCTGATCTGCGACCGGTCCGGCCCGCTGCGAGCCGCCGTTCCCGTGCTTCCCTCCTGGGGCGCGGGGCGGCGGCTCTCGGCATGTCCGGGGGCGGCCGGCGGGGGCGACCGGTGAGCCCGGCCGGTTCGGTCCGCCCCGTCCGCCCCGTCCGCCCCGTTGGTCCCGTCCGGCCCGTCGGTTCGGTCGGTCCGGTCGGTCGTCAACTGCCGGTGTTGTCAGGGGCCTTGTTGCGTTACTTGTCAGTACCTAGAATATGAGACCTGCTCACCTTTCTGCGCTCCGAAGCTCCGAAGCCCCCCACGCTCCGAACCGTCGGGCACCCCCCGGCCGGGCGGTCCCCACCCGCAAGGAGTCGCGTGTGATCAGGTCACGACGGGCAGGTGCGCGGCGGAACCGGACGGTCGCGCGCCGCTCCCCCTACGGCGCGCTGCTGGCGGCGGGCGCCCTCGTCGCCGCCCTCGGCACGGTCGCCACCCCCGCCGCCTTCGCGGGCGCCGCCCCGGCGGGCTCCGGGGCCGCCACCGCCCGCCCGCCCGCGATCGTCGCCCTCGGCGACAGCGCCATCTCCGGGGAGGGCGCCGGCACCGACACCGCCGACGGCTACTTCCCCGAGACGGACAGCCCCACCAACTACTGCCACCGGCACCCCAAGTCGGAGATCTTCGTCACCGACATCCCCGGCGTCACCCCGATCGACCTCGCCTGCTCCGGCGCCCAGACCGGCGACCTGGTCAGCGACCCCGAACTGGCGAAGATCACCGGCCCCGGCAGCGGGGACTTCGGCGAGGCCAAGCAGGACGTCCAGCTCGCCGGCGTGGCCGCCGCGTACGACGTGAAGCTCGTCGTCGTCACCATCGGCGCCAACGACGACTTCGACTTCAGCGGGATCATGATGCACTGCCTCGCGCAGTACTTCCCGATCCCCAAGGACCAGGGGTGCCGCGACACCATCGGCAGCGCCGAGATCGCCCGCCGGGCCCAGCAGGTCCGGCCCAAGGTGGTCGCCGCGCTGCAGAACATCCGGCAGACCATGCGGAGGGCCGGTTACGCCGACGGCTCCTACCAGCTGGTCTACCAGTCGTACTTCAATCCGATCACCCCGGACATCCGGCGCAACGACTACCTCGGCAAGGTCGCCGACGGCTGCCCGGCCTTCCCCGAGGACCTCGCCTGGGGCCACAACTGGGTGGTGCCGCTCTTCAGCGACGCGCTGCGCGGGGCGGCCGAACAGGTGCCCGGCGTCCGCTACCTCGACCAGCGCCGGGTCGCCTTCGGCCACGAGGTCTGCGCGAAGTGGACCAGCTCCCCGTACGAGTACACCAACGGGGACGTCATCAACCTCTCCGAGTGGGTCCGCAACGGCTGTGACCAGCAGATCGGCATCCCCGGCCTGTGCATGAACATGGTTCGCCAGTCGTACCACCTGCGGGTGGCCGGCTACCGCGGCGAGGGGGTCTGCCTCGGCCAGTTCTACGCCCGCGCCGACCTCACCCAGGCGTACTGCACGCTCGACCAGCGGAACACCACCTCCATCCAGCCGCTCACCCCCGGTCGACCGATCGCCGACGAGCCCGAGGACGGCGCCTGGTACCGGTTGGCCAACGCCGCCGACGGCCGGGCGCTGGACCTCAGCGGCGGCGGCACGTACGGGGACGCCACCAACGGCCGGGCCGCCATCACCTATCCGGCCACCGGCGGGCTCAACCAGTCCTTCGTCCTGGAGGCCGGGGCCGGCGGCAGCTACGAACTCTCCTTCAGCGGCAACCGAGCCATGTGCCTGGACGCCGACGCCGGCTCGACCGCACCCGGCACCCGCATCCAGCAGTGGCGGTGCCACGGCGGCGGCAACCAGCGCTGGTTCGTGAAACCGGCCGGCGACGGCCTCTGGAAGCTGGCCGACTCGCAGGACCAGGGCAAGGTCGTCACCGCCACCGGCCGGCTCGACGCCGGGGGCAACCCGCTCGTCCAGCTCGCGGCCGACACCGGTGCCCCCGCACAGCTCTGGCAGCTCACCAAGCTCGGCATCGTCCACCTCCGGGACTGACCCGCCCCGACCGGCCGCCGCCGCCCCGCTGCCCGGGGTGGCGGCGGCCCTGCCGTGTCACCGCCGTCTCCCCGCCGCGTGTCGTCGCTGTCCGTCGCTGCCGGGCCGCGGCTCCCGGTGGTGGAAGGGCGGACACGGAAGGTTGGGGTGGGGCGGGAGAAGGCGGTGTCGTAGGCTCGGCCGGCGTCGCTGTGTCGGTCGGCGCGCCGGTCACGAGTGGGGCGGGGAGTCCAGAGCTGATGAGCACGGCATCGAGCACCGAGTCGTCGGGCGGTGGCGCGGGAGTGCCGCCGCCTCCGGAGACGGTGGAGCGGGAGGTCGGGGCGGAGCCGGAGCGACGACAGGGGCGGTTCGCCGCCGCGGTCGACCGGTTCGCGCCCGCGCTCGGCGCGTACGCCGTGGTGAAGGCGACCGGCCTGACCGTCTTCCTGCTGCTGCTCTCGCACACCGAGGACTTCCTGAAGAAGGACCCGGGGCGGGGCGGCGGCGCCCAGCCGTGGGACGTGCTGGGGACCTGGGACGGCATCTGGTACCAGCGGATCGCCGAGAACGGCTACGACCCGCAGCTGATCGCGCTGCACGGCTACCCGCTCGCCACCTACTACGAGAACTCGGCCGCGTTCTTCCCCCTCTACCCCTGGCTGATGCGCCTGGTGGGGACGATCACCGGGCTGGGGCCGTACGGCTCGGGCATCGTCGTCTCGGTGATCGCCTCGTTCGTCGCGGCGGCCGGGATCTTCGCGATCGCGGAGCGGCTCGGGGGCTTCCGGGCGGGCGTGATCGCGGCGGTGATCTGGGGGCTCTTCCCGGGCTCGGGCGTGGAGTGGGCGGTCTACTCGGACTCGCTCTTCGTCGCCCTGTCCACCTGGGCCTGCTACTGCGTGATGACCCGGCGCTGGCTGGCCGCGGGAACGCTCGCGCTGGTGGCCGGTCTCAACCGGCCGACCGCCGCCGCGCTGATCGCGGCGGTCTCGATCACGGCGCTGGTGGCGCTGGTCCGGCGCACCGACGGGATCGCCCGCCCGCTGACCGCGATGCTGATCACCCCCTGGGGGCTGCTCGGGTACGTCGCCTGGGTCGGCTACCGGATGGGCGACTGGACCGGCTACTTCAAGCTGCAGCGCGGTGCCTGGAACCGCTACTTCGACTGGGGGGCCTCGACCGCCCGCACCACGCTGGACGTGGTCACCGGGCACTGGACGTTCTGGCAGTCCAACCCCGCACCGGACCTGATCGCGGTGGCGCTGCTGATCGCCCTGCCCGGGCTGCTGGTGCTCCTGCTGCGGCTGCGACC
This sequence comes from Kitasatospora sp. NPDC058406, assembly GCF_042722765.1. Taxonomy (NCBI): domain Bacteria; kingdom Bacillati; phylum Actinomycetota; class Actinomycetes; order Kitasatosporales; family Streptomycetaceae; genus Kitasatospora; species Kitasatospora sp. NPDC058406. The sequence goes on along the minus strand of NZ_JBHXKE010000003.1, from coordinate 87,204 downwards.
GCCGCTGGTGCTGGTGGTCTACACGCTGCTGACCCTGTTCACCGCGCTGAGCAGCAACCAGATCTACGGCAACATCTCGCGCTACCTGCTGCCGGCCTTCCCGCTGTTCATCGGGCTGGCGATCGCGCTGCGCCGGCTGCGGCCTACCACGGTGGCGGGCCTGTTCGCCATGCCCGCGGTGGCGGCCGGATGGTACGCCGGGTACGCACTGTTCGAGCTCGGCATCCCGTAGCCGGGCCCGCCCGTGCGGGAGTTCCCGTGCGGGAGCGCCGGTGGAGGAGTGCCGGCGGGGGAGTGCCGGTGGGGGAGACCGGGCACTCCCGCACGGGATCATCCGCCTGCGGACGGTGTTGCTAGTCTCGGAGCCATGACGACGAGTCCGCCCGCGCGCCAGATCCGTGACATCTCCGGCCTGCTGGACCACGCCAGTCACGTCCTGGCGACGCGGATGGCGGCCGCCTTCGTCGAGCTCGGCATCACGCCGCGCGCGTACTGCGTGCTCTTCCACGCCCTGGAGGGCGAGCGCACCCAGATCCAGCTGGCCGAGCTCGCGGACCTGGACAAGACCACCATGGTGGTGACCGTCGACGAGCTGGAGAAGGCCGGGCTGGCCGAGCGCAGGCCGTCCGTCACCGATCGCCGGGCCAGGATCATCTCGGTCACCGGGGACGGCGAGCGGGCCGTCGAGCGGGGTACGGCGATCGCGGACCGGGTGCACCGGGAGGTGCTGGAGTCGCTGCCGGAGGGCGAGCGCACGGTGTTCGTCTCGGCGCTGACCCGGTTGGTGGGCGGCGCGCTGGCGGAGCCGGTGGAGAGCGAGCGCACGGTCCGCCGGGCGCGCCGGGCGCGGAGCTGAGGCCGCCCGAAGGACGGTCGGCGATCGGGCGCATCGGGGCGGCCGGGTCCGCCCGTGGCGCCCGGTCCCCGTCGCGGCGGTGAACCTTTTCGGTGGAGTGCGCGGCGGATCAACGGAACTGTGGCGGACAGAACGTCGCAGCACGGCGGCCGGTCCACGGAAATGACCGTTCGACAGGCGCGGAGGAGACGTCGCCGAGCCGAAACCGGCGCGGGCGGCAGTCGTCAGGGGGGGCGGATCGTTTCCGGGCCTCCGCACCGAGGTGTGAATCCGCTCGCGTGTGCCTGTTCTCCCCGGCGCCGCGCAGGCACGGCGGCGGACGAACTCCGGGCAGTCCGATCGGAGTCGGGGGCGGGGCTGCGGGACTCCTCGCACAGCGGCGGCACAGCGGCGGCACACCGGAGAGCCGCCCCGTCGCCGCAGCGGTGACAACGCCGGTGGCAACGCCGACGACAACGCCGGTGAAAGCGGCGTGGCGCGGATCTCCTCCGACCCGGATCCGGGCGGTCCGATCCGGGCGGTCAAGCACCGAGCGGGAGATTCCCGGCCTGCGGCCGAAGGTCCGCGAACGCCCTCCTCCCTGTTTCGTCGCGTTCGACGTCCTCCGGTGGCGTGGCACCGCGGAATTCGGCCCGACAGCGGTCGGGCATTTCCGGTTCACGGAGGGGGGCTCACGGGCGCGAGGGCATCCGCCCGCTCGCGCGACGGGGGTCGGGGAGGGCGGGGTCCCTGGCCGACCGCCCTGCCGAGGGCCACCGCGGCCCGCTCCGCCACCGGTCCAGACCTCTGCCGGGACCTCCGCCCCGAGCTCCGCCCCGACCCGTGCTCCGACCCCTGACGACGTCCTCACCCGGCGCGGCGGAAGGCGGTTTCCGGTCGGCTTGTATGCTCCACCTGGCACCAGGGGGGCATTTCCTGGCCGCCGTTCGTTCGATGGCACAGCCGTGAGAGGTGCGGGGATGTCGGGTCGCCGAGACAGGAGTCAGCCCAGCGTGGCCCGACCACGGTCGGAGGGCTCGACCGGCTCGGCGGGTTCCACGGGCGGCCCCACCGGTTCCGGCACCGGCTCCGGCACCCGTTCCGGCGCCCGGGCGGCGGCGGCTCCGGCCGCCAAGGACGGCGCCACGGGCTCGATCCCGGCCCCCCGGGCCGGCGGACGTGCCGAGGCCCGAAAGGCGGCGCAGTCGCAGGGCCGTGGCGGCCGCGGCGGCCAGGGCGGCGACGGGGGCCAGGGCGGTGGTTCCGGGCACCGCAGGTCCGGCGGACGCGGCAAGAAGCCCGAGCGGAACGTCAAGAAGATCGTCGGCTGGACGGCGGTCGGCGCCCTGGTGCTCATAGCCGGCACCGGCGGAGCGATCTACTTCAAGCTCAGCGGCAACATCAAGACCTTCGACTCGGACGCGGTCAGCAAGGACCGCCCGCCGGAGGCCACCGCGGACGCCAACGGCAACAAGCCGGTGAACATCCTGCTGATCGGTTCCGACAGCCGCGGCGGCGGGAACTCCGACCTCGGCGGCGGCAACTCCGAGGGCGCCCGCTCGGACACCACGATCCTCCTGCACGTCTACGCCGACCACAAGAACGCCATCGGCGTCTCGATCCCCCGCAACACCCTGGCCGTGATCCCGCCGTGCAAGCTGCCGAACGGGAAGTGGACCAAGGAGCAGAAGGGCGACGACGTCCTCTTCAACGCCGCGTTCGAGACGGGCGGCTCACCGGAGGGCAACCCGGCCTGCACCCAGAACACGGTGGAGAAGCTCACCGGGATCCGGGTGGACCACACCATCGTCGTGGACTTCTCGGGCTTCTCCTCGATGACCAAGGCCGTCGGCGGCGTCGAGGTCTGCCTCCCCAAGGCCATCTACGAGGGCGACATCAACCCGAACCTCAACAAGAAGGGTGCGCAGGTCCTCCCGGTCGGCAAGCAGAAGGTGGACGGCCAGAAGGCCCTCGACTACGTCCGGCTGCGGCACGGCATCGGCGACGGCTCCGACATCGGCCGGATGAAGCGTCAGCAGGCCTTCATGAGCTCGATGATCAGCACGGTGAAGAAGCAGGGTCTCGACCCGACCACCCTGTTGCCGCTGGCCGACGCCGCGACCAAGTCGCTGCGCGTCGACGAGGGCCTCAACTCGGTCGACAAGCTGATGTCCCTCGCGCTCTCGCTCAAGGGCATCGACATGCACGACCTCAAGTTCGTCACCCCGCCGTGGCGTTACCACGGTGCCAACCTCGACCTGGTGAAGCCCGACGCCGACAAGCTGTGGGAGGCCATCCGGGCCGACCACACCCTCGACGGCAAGGACGCCACCGGTCAGCAGCCCGACGCACCCGCGGCGGCTCCGGAGACCCCGGCCGTGCCGACGCCGGCGGCCCCGACCACCACCGCCCCGCCCACCACCGCGGCCGTGACGACCCCGGTCAAGGTGGCGGTCTACAACGGAACGACCGTCAACGGCCTGGCGGGCAAGGCGAGCGAGGCCCTCAAGGCGGCGAAGTTCACCGTCACCGGCACCATGACGGCGAAGTCCACCAACAAGGCCACCACCACGATCGAGTACGGCGCCGGGCAGAAGGCCAACGCCGAGAAGGTCGCCGCGCTCTTCCCCGGGGCCACCCTGGCCGCCAGTTCGGCGGCGGGGATCAGCGTGGTGCTCGGCAAGGACTACGCCGACGCCAACGGCGGCGCCGGCGCCTCGGGTGCGCCGGCTGCCACCCCGACCGCGCCCGCCCCGCTGCCCACCTCGGTCACCGAGGAGGCCCGCTCGGCCGACGACGACATCTGCGCCAACACCACCTACGGCTCCGGCGGCTGACCTGCCGACGACTCCGGCCCCGAACGTCGGTTCGGGGCCGGGGCGGGTGTTCCGGTGTCAGGTGTTCCGGTGTCAGGTATCCCAGGTTCGGGTCCGGGTCCGGACCGGAGGGATCAGGGCCAGACGAGACAGTAGAGCTGGTGGCCGGCGTCGTGCAGGCGGTTGGCGAAGTCCTGCCACTCGTGCAGCATGCTGTAGATCACGAAGGCGTCGCGCGGGCCCCGGCGGTCGGGGACGGTGGACCAGATGAACGCTGCGGCGCCGAGCTCGGTCTCGTCCGCCTTGCGCAGCGGCTCGACCACGTTCTGCGGGAGCTGCACGACGGCGTAGTCGGGGTGCAGCACCACCAGCTCCAGCGGCGGGACCTGGTGCAGCGGCACGCCCTGGATGCCGGTGAGGACCATGGCGCTCATGGTCTCCGGCTTGATCTTGGTGGAGAGGTGGCCGTTGGGCGAGCCGCTGGTCTCCATCAGGTCCCCGAGCCGGCCGAGCGAGCCGAGCTCGCCCGCGTCGAGGCCGAGCCCGCCGGGGCCGAGCGCCGTCGGGACTCTGGCGGCGGTGGCGCGGTCGGGTGCCCCGAAGTACTTGTAGGTCACCCCCACGCGTCCCTCACCCCGCCTCTCGCCACCACGACCGCCACGCCCCGTTCCCGCTCCCGTACCCCCGCGTGCGGCCTCGGCGGGGCGGCGGGGGCCACCCGCGGCCTCGTCGTAGCCGTCCTGCGCCTCGGACACTCGGACCATCCTCACCGGAATTCGCCGGAATCGACAGACCCCCGCACACCCGGCGTCCCGCCGGACGTGCTCCTTACCCGTCATGCGCCGCCGTACCCAGTCGAGGTACGCGGCAGTCCTCTTCACACCCCTGCATCGACACGGAGTGCCCGTGCATCCCGAGTGCGGGGCACTCTGGACGCACTCCGGGTACATAGTCTGACTGGTTCGGAGAGCCGACACAGCCAGGGGACCCGTTGTACGGATAACCGTACAGACTTTGGCGCCCGGATCATCGTTCCAGATGATGAGGTCCGACATGCAGAGGAGAAGGACACGATTTGAGACCATGTCCCACGTGAGCTACCCCTACGAAGCACCCCAGTCCCAGTCGCTCTTCGACCGCGCCTCGGTCGTCACCCCCGGCGGCGTCAACTCCCCGGTGCGCGCGTTCCGCGCCGTCGGAGGTACGCCGCGCTTCATGGTGTCCGGCACCGGCCCCTACCTGACCGACGCCGACGGGCGCGAGTACGTCGACCTGGTCTGCTCGTGGGGCCCGATGATCCTCGGCCACGCGCATCCCGCCGTGCTCGACGCCGTCCGGGAGGCGGTGACGCGCGGCACGTCGTTCGGCACGCCCGGCCAGGGCGAGGTCGAGCTGGCCGAGGAGATCGTCGCGCGGGTCGCCCCGGTCGAGCAGGTCCGCCTGGTCTCCTCCGGTACCGAGGCCACCATGTCGGCGATCCGGCTGGCCCGCGGCTTCACCGGCCGGGCCAAGATCGTGAAGTTCGCCGGTTGCTACCACGGCCATGTGGACGCGCTGCTGGCCGCCGCCGGTTCCGGTGTGGCCACCTTCGGCCTGCCGGACACCCCGGGCGTCACCGGCGCGCAGGCCGGCGACACCATCGTGCTGCCGTACAACGACCTCGCCGCGGTCGAGGAGGCCTTCCGGGCCCACCCCGGCGAGATCGCCTGCGTGATCACCGAGGCCTCGCCCGGCAACATGGGCGTCGTCCCGCCGCTGCCCGGCTTCAACGCCGGCCTGGCCCGGGTCTGCGGGGAGAACGGCGCGCTGTTCATCTCCGACGAGGTGATGACCGGCTTCCGCGTCTCCAAGGCAGGCTGGTACGGCCTGGAGGCGGCGCGTGAGGGCTGGGCGCCCGACCTGCTGACCTTCGGCAAGGTCATGGGCGGCGGCTTCCCGGCGGCGGCCTTCGGCGGCCGTGCCGACGTGATGGCCCACCTGGCCCCGGCCGGCCCGGTCTACCAGGCCGGCACGCTCTCCGGGAACCCGATCGCCACCGCGGCCGGCCTGGCCCAGCTGCGGGGCTGCACCGACGAGGTGTACGCCACCGTCGACCGGGTCGCCGCCGAGGTCTCCGGCCTGGTGTCGGACGCGCTGACCAAGGAGGGCGTCGTGCACCGGCTGCAGACCGCCGGGAACATGTTCTCGGTGTTCTTCACCGAGGGCGCGGTCACCGACTACGAGCGGGCGAAGACCCAGGAGGCGTTCCGCTTCACCGCGTTCTTCCACGCGATGCTCGCCGAGGGCGTCTACCTGCCGCCGTCCGCGTTCGAGTCCTGGTTCGTCTCGGCCTCCCACGACGAGCGGGCGGTCGAGCGGATCGCCGCCGCCCTGCCCATCGCCGCCCGGGCGGCCGCCGAGGCCACCGCCCCGGCCACGGCCTAGGCTCCGGACGACCCCTACGAAGCTCCCAGGAGTACTGAGAAGTGAGTGCCGAAGAGATCACCGTCGTCCACCTGATGCGGCACGGCGAGGTGCACAACCCGGAGGGCGTCCTGTACGGCCGCCTCCCGGGCTACCGACTGTCCGAGCTGGGCCGGCAGATGGCCGACCGGGTCGCCGAGGACCTGTCCGGCCGGGACATCACCCACGTGGTGGCGTCCCCGCTGGAGCGGGCCCAGGAGACCGCCGAGCCGATCGCCAAGTCGCACGGCCTGGACGTCGCGGTGGACGGGCGGCTGATCGAGGCGGAGAACATCTTCGAGGGCAAGACCTTCGGGGTGGGCGACGGCTCGCTGCGCAACCCGGCCTACTGGAAGTACCTCACCAACCCGTTCCGGCCCTCCTGGGGCGAGCCGTACCTGGAGCAGGCGGTGCGGATGATGGGCGCGCTGGCCGCCGCCCGGGACGCCGCGCGCGGGCACGAGGCGGTCTGCGTCAGCCACCAGCTGCCGATCTGGATCGTCCGCTCCTTCGTGGAGCGCCGCCGGCTCTGGCACGACCCGCGCAACCGGCAGTGCTCGCTGGCCTCGCTGACCAGCTTCACGTACGAGGGGGACCGGATCGTGTCGGTCGGCTACCGCGAGCCCGCCCGCGACCTGCTGCCGGTGCACCTGGTCGGCAAGGGCGGCAAGAGCAAGCCGGTGGGCAAGAGCTTCGGCGCCTGACCCCGCGCCCTCCGCGGCGACGCCCTCCCCGCGGCGTGGCGTCCTCGTGACGTGGCGTCCTCGCCGTGGCGTGCTCGCCGCAGCGTCACCGCCGTGGCGGCGGAACCCCGTGCCCCGGGGCACGCGGCTCCGCCGCCACGGACGCCGTGCGGCGGACGGGACGAGTGCCCCCGCCCGATGTAGGGCCCGGCTAAATATGGGGTTCATCACCCTCGCCACGACCCGCCGCTCCGGTACCGCCGCAGGTCAGAGGGGGTTCGACACGGAAGGCCGGACCCCCCCGAACCTGCCCGGAACTCCATGCGAAACTTTTCACATGTCTGGCATGACGCGCCCCCGTCCCCGTCTCGCCGCAGCGGCCGCCGCCACCGCCGTCGCCGCCGCGCTCGCCCTCAGCGGCTGTTCCTCCTCCGGTTCGTCGGCCAGCGGTGACGGCCAGATCGGTTTCGTCACGGCCAAGGGCAGCAACATCTCCACGGCTGCCGCCGGACATCGCCAGGACGCGCCGGACATCTCCGGCAACACGCTGGAGGACACCCCGGTCAAGCTCTCCGACTACCGGGGCAAGGTCGTCGTCCTCAACGTCTGGGGTTCCTGGTGCGGGCCGTGCCGGGCCGAGGCGGACGACCTCCAGCGGGTCTGGGACAAGTACAAGGACCAGGGCGTCCAGTTCCTCGGCATCAACACCCGGGACCCCGAGAAGGCCAACGCGGTCCGCTTCGAGCAGGAGAAGGGCGTCACCTACCCCAGCCTCTACGACCCTGCGGGCACCCAGCTGCTGAAGTTCCCCAAGGGCAGCCTCAACTCGCAGTCCGTGCCGACCACCATCGTGGTCGACCGCGAGGGCAAGCTCGCCGCCCGGGCCGTCGGCGGCCAGATCGACGACGGCCTGGAGTCGATGATCCAGCCGGTGCTCGCGGAGCAGAAGCAGTGAGTGCCGCACTCCTCGCCGACACGACCGGGACGATCCAGAGCGGGGCGCTGCTGGTGGCCGTGCCGATCGCGCTGGTGGCCGGTCTGGTGTCGTTCTTCTCGCCGTGCGTCCTGCCGCTGGTGCCCGGCTACCTCTCCTACGTCACCGGCTTCTCCGCCGCCGACCTCGCGGACGCGCGCGGGGCCCGGCGCGGCCGGATGCTGGCCGGGGTGCTGCTGTTCATCCTCGGCTTCACCGCCGTCTTCGTCTCCACCGGGGCGCTGTTCGGCTACTTCGGGTCGACGCTGCTGGAGCACGAGCGCGTCATCTCGATCGTGCTCGGCGCGCTGACCGTCGTGATGGGCCTGGCCTTCATGGGGCTGGTGCCCGGGTTGAGCATGCGCGAGCTGCGCTCGCACCGCCGCCCGGCGGTCGGCCTCGTCGGCGCGCCGATGCTGGGCGTGGTCTTCGGCGTCGGTTGGACGCCCTGCCTCGGCCCGACCCTGGCCGCCGTGCAGAACCTGGCGCTCAACGAGGCCGATGCCGGCCGCGCCGCGCTGCTGATGACCGCCTACTGCCTGGGCCTGGGCGTACCGTTCGTCGTGGCCGCGGTGGCCTTCCGCCGGGCGCTGGGCGCCTTCGGCTGGGTCAAGCGGCACTACCCGCTCGTCATGCGGATCGGCGGCGGCATGCTCGTCGTGGTCGGTCTGCTGCTCGTCACCGGGCTCTGGAACTCGATGGTGAACGAGCTGCAGTCCTGGACCGCCTCCTTCCAGATCGGAATCTGACCGTGAGCAAGACCACGACCGGTACCGAGCTGCCCGCGCAGGAGGTCGAGGACGCGGCGGAGAGGATGACCACCGCCCCGATCGAGTCGGACGGCCCGACCGGCATCGGCGTGCTCGGCTGGCTGCGCTGGATGTGGCGTCAGCTGACGTCGATGCGGGTCGCGCTGATCCTGCTCTTCCTGCTGTCGCTGGCGGCCATCCCCGGTTCGCTGATCCCGCAGAACGGCCAGAACCAGTTCAAGGTCGAGAGCTGGAAGGCGCAGCACGCCACGGTCGCGCCGATCTACGAGAAGCTCCAGCTGTTCGACGTCTACAGCTCGGTCTGGTTCTCGGCGATCTACATCCTGCTGTTCGTCTCGCTGGCGGGCTGCATCGTCCCCCGCACCTGGCAGTTCGTCGGGGTGCTGCGGGCGCAGCCGCCGGCCGCGCCGCGCAACCTGACCCGGATGCCGGTGTACGCGGCCTGGCGGACGGACGCGGACGTCGCGGACGTCAACGCCGCCGCGCACCGGCTGCTGCGGGCGCGGCGGTTCCGCGCGCACCTCGGCGGCGGCGCGGTGGCGGCCGAGAAGGGCTACCTGCGCGAGGTCGGCAACCTGGTCTTCCACCTGTCGCTGTTCGCGCTGCTCGGCGGTTTCGCCTGGGCGAGCCTGGCGAGCGGCACCGGCGGCAAGCTGCTGGTCGAGGGCGAGGGCTACTCGAACACCATCACGCAGCTGGACGACTTCACCGGGACCAGGTTCTACGGCACCGACGACCTCGACCCGTTCTACGTGAAGCTGAAGAACTTCACCTCGAAGTTCCAGAGCCGGGGCGACCAGATCGGCAGCGCACGGGAGTTCACCGCGCACGTCGAGTACTACGGGGGCAGCGACGCCGGGAAGCTCAAGCAGGGCACGATCGAGGTGAACCACCCGCTGGAGGTCGGCGGCAGCAAGTTCTACCTGATCGGGCACGGCTACGCCCCGGTGATCACCGTGCGGAACGGCGCGGGCGACGTCGTCTACACCGGCGCGACCCCGTTCCTGCCGCAGGACGGCAACCTGACGTCCACCGGTGTCGTCAAGGTCTCCGACTACGGCGACAAGGACGGCAAGAAGACCCAGATGGGTTTCTCCGGCTTCTTCCTGCCGACCGCCCCGGTGGCGTTCGACCGGAACACGGGCCCGCGCTCGCTGTTCCCCGGTGACGCGGACCCGGCGCTGGTGCTCAACGCCTACGCGGGAGACCTGGGCACCGACTCCGGCCTGCCGCAGAACATCTACCAGCTCAACACGAAGAACCTCACCCAGCTCCAGCAGGAGGGCGAGCCCGCCAAGGTCCGGTTGAAGCCGGGCCAGGGCTGGACCCTTCCGGACGGCTACGGGAGCGTCACCTTCGAGGGCTACAAGCAGTGGGCCAGCTTCAACGTCTCGCACCGTCCGGGCAACGGGATCGCCCTCGTCGGGGCGGTGCTGGCGATCCTCGGCCTGATCGGCTCGCTGTTCGTGCAGCGGCGCCGGATCTGGGTGCGGGCGGTGGCGCTTCCGGACGGTGGCACGCTGGTCGAGCTGGCCGGGCTGGGCCGCAGTGAGTCGGCGAAGATCGCCGAGGAGCTGGCCGAGCTGGCGGTCGACCTCCAGGACGACGCGCCCGCGCTCGACGACCCGGACGACGACCCGGACGACGACGCTGCCGAAGCCGAAGCCGAAGCCGAAGCCGACGCCGAAGCCGACGCACACGGCTCCGACGAGGCCGACGGGGCCTCCGCACCACCCGCACCTTCCGACCCCGCAGTCCCTGCCGACCAGAACTCCAAGGAGTAGACGGTGCACCTCGCCTCGTCGGTCGACCCACAGCTGGCCGACCTGTCCAACAAGCTGATCTACTCGGCCATGGCCGTCTATCTGATCGCCATGTTCGCCTACATGTTCGAGTGGACCTTCGGTGCCAAGGGTGCCGTCGCCGTCCGCTCCATCGAGCAGGCCGGCCTGGCCGAGACCGTCGCCGAGGCCGATGCCAAGGCCAAGGGCTCCAAGAAGGTGACCGTCACCGTCGCCTCCGCGCGCGGCGGCACCACCACGCTCACCCGCACCGCACTGGCCGGCGAAGGCGCGACGGTGGTGACCAGCGGTCGCGGCGACGACGAGGTCGACGGCCCGGGTGCGGCCGGCACCAGCGAGAAGGCCGACCTGGCCGGCCGGATCGCGGTCTCGCTCACCGTGCTCGGAGCCCTGCTGCACGTGGGGGGCGTGCTCACCCGCGGCCTCTCGGTGTCCCGCTGGCCGTGGGGCAACATGTACGAGTTCTCCTGCGCCTTCGCGCTCGCGATGACGGTGGCCTTCGTCGGCCTGCTGCTGTCGAAGAAGCCGGTCCGCTGGCTCGGCCTGCCGGTCACCCTGGCCGTCGTGCTCACGCTCGGCATCGCCACCGAGGTGCTGTACACCGAGTCCGAGCAGCTCGTTCCGGCGCTGCACTCGTACTGGCTGGCGATCCACGTCTCCACCGCGATCGTCTGCGGCGGCGCCTTCTACGCGGCGTTCATCGCGACCCTGCTGTACCTGGGCAAGGACTCCTTCGACAAGCGGATGGCGGCGGGTCTGACCAGGGGCCCGCTCGGCACCTCGCCGTCGATCTGGCGCCGGCTGCCCGCCGCGTCGACCCTGGACAAGCTGTCCTACCGGATCAACGCGCTGGTCTTCCCGCTCTGGACCTTCACGATCATCGCGGGCGCGATCTGGGCCGAGGCGGCCTGGGGCAAGTACTGGGAGTGGGACCCGAAGGAGACCTGGTCGTTCATCACCTGGGTCGCCTACGCGTGCTACCTGCACGCCCGCGCCACCGCCGGCTGGAAGGGACGCAAGGCCGCCTACCTGGCCCTCGGCGCCTTCGCCTGCTGGCTGTTCAACTACTACGGCGTGAACATCTTCGTCACCGGCAAGCACTCCTACGCGGGGCTCTGACCGGGGGCTGCACCACCCACCGGCCCGGCGCTCCGCACAAGGAAGCCGGGCCGAGGTGCGAGAGGGGTAGTTCGTGCCGGCCGTCCGGTCCGGCACGGGAATGAACCGAGGAGGAAATCGCGCAATGGAGTGCGACGAGGTCATGCTGACCGTCCGAATCACCGCCGCCGAGCGCACGTTGCTCCGCCGGCTCGCCCAGGGGCACCGGAGCGACGTGTCCGAGGTGGTGGCAGACGGCCTGCTGGACATCATTCCCACGTTCAGCTCGCCGACCGACGCCTACCGGCTGCTGGGGGCCCTCGCGGCGCCCGCGCCGTGCGCGCTGACCGTCTGGCTGCCGACGCCGCTGGCCGATCTGCTGGTGCCGGGTGCGGCCCGGATCGCCCAGGTGACGGAGGTCCGGATCGGCTCGGCCAGCGCCATGCTGGGCGCCGCGCTGCGGCTCTGGCTGGCCCAGGACCCGGTCCGGCTGGCGGCCAACCTCAGCGTGATGCACGCGGGTCGTCCGTCGGCCCTGGTCGCGGCCTGACCTGACGGCGGTACCGGGGGAGCCACGGTCCGGCGCCGGTGCGGGCGCCGGATCAGCCGGCGAGCGACAGGCCCCGGCAGACCGGGGCGGGCCCGACGGCGGTCGGCCCGCCGTCGGCCGGACCGGCCAGCAGCCGGCACTCGGCGACCGTCCGGCCGTCCTGCACCAGCAGGACCCGGACCGGGAGCCGCCGTACGTCACGACCGGCCCCGGGGCCGCTCTCCGGGGCGGGCTCGCGGACGGCCCGGACCAGGCAGGGGCGGTCCAGCGCGATGGGGGCGTGGAAGGACGTGACCAGCTCGACCGGCGCCACCCGGGCCGGGTGGCAGAGCCGTTGGGCGGCCTGGCGCGCCGCCTCCAGGACGAGCATCCCGGGGACGTGGTCGGGGGCCGGGTCCATCCGGTCGAACAGCGCCGGGTGGTCGGCGTCCGCGCGCAGCAGCCAGCTGCCGGGCAGCAACGAGGGGCCGAGCACGACGTCGGCGGCCCGCTGGCGGCCGACGAGTTCGGGCGCGGTGCAGGACTCCGGGGGCCGGGGAGCGGGAGCCGGGCGGCCGGGGCCGCGCAGCCGGGCGTACGAGGCGGGGGAGAGCACCCGCAGTTCGCCGGAGCCGCGGCCGACCGGACGGCCGTCCCGTTCGATCTCGGCGTGCACCCGCAGGGCGGCCAGCCGGCCGTGCCGCATCCGGACGTCCTGGCAGCCGATGCGGAGCATCAACGCGGCGGGGGCGGGGGCGATCGCGAGGCCGTCGAGGCCGGCAGGCCCGAGCGCGTAGCTGAGTTCGTCGAGCGCGTAGTGGTGGTCGTGCGGGACGCCGAAGCCGACGTGGCCGATCAGCAGGGCGGCCTGGCGGATCGTCTCGGCCATCAGGACGGGGTCGTGGTGGCGGTCGCCGGGCAGCCGGTAGAAGCCGTGCAGCCGGGGCCACTGGGCACCGAGCAGGAAGTCGTACGGGCCGGTGGCCTGCCAGCCGGTGATCAGGACCTCGGCGACCGAGGAACGGTGCACCAGACGGCGCGAGACGGTCCGCTCGTGGAAGTCGTAGCGGGCGTGACCGGGGTGGCCGGGAGCGGGGTGGGGGTACGGAGAATCGCCGTCCGGTTCTGCGATCGCTGGCATGGCGGGCCCCACTCCCGGGTGTCGGTCGACCGGCCGCGTGAGCGGCCTCGGAAAAACATACAGGCCACCCGGTTTCTGCTCGGCGTGCGGGGCCGCCACTGCCGGAAAGCCGAAATGCACACGCTACCCGGCCGCTGGTCTGCGGGAACGTCCGGCCGGGAGAGTCCGGACCTTGGACGGGGGTCGGTCCCCCCTGGACGGCGGGGACCGACCAGGGGCTAGATTAGATACCAACCATGCGGTTTCGGGCGGGCCGGTCCGCATGCGTGGCGCCGCACCACCACCGACGGCGGCGCCGAGACAGCACCCGGGCGAGCCGGAGCTCGCCGCGGCCGGGGCCGGAGGGGCCGAGTGGCTAAGCAGGAACGGGCGGGGCGAACCAGGCAGGCCGTGCTGCTGGCCGCGGCGGACACCTTCGCGGACGCGGGCTTCGAGTCGGCCAGCCTGGTCGACATCAGTCGCCGGGCGGGCGTCAGCAAGGGCGCGCTCTACTTCCACTTCGTCTCCAAGCAGGCGCTCGCCGACGGTGTCCGCGCCGAGGCCGGGGACGCGATCGGCGCGGCCGTGCTGCGGGCCCTGCGCGGCGCCGCGCCGGCCGTCCAGGAGCTGATCGACCTCACCCACGAGCTCGGCCGGCTGCTGCGCGAGGACGTGGTGGTCCGGGCCGGTGTGCTGCTCGGCCTCGGCGGCCGGCCGGCGGCCTGCGCGGGCGGACTGGTGGTGGCGCCGGCGGGATCACCCCCGGAGCCGTCGGCGGACGCCTGGCGCAGCCTGACCGCCGTCTTCCGGACCCTGCTCGACCGTGCGGGGGAGGCCGGCGAGCTGCGCCCCGGGCTGGACCGGGGCCAGGCCGCCGAACTGCTCACCACGCTGGCGGCCGGGCTGGTGCTGTTCGCCGCCGAGTCCACCGGCCGGCTCGCGGAGGAGGCGGTCCGCGGGCTCTGGGCGGCCGCGCTGCCCGCCCTCGTGCCGGCGGAGCGCTTCGGGGAGTACCGGACCTGACAGCGGGGCGGGCGGCGGATCAGGCCGGGGGCGGTCCGGGATCCGGTGCCTTCGCCGGTGGTGCGTCCGCCGGTGGTGCGTCCGCGGGCGGCGTGCCCGCAGGCGCTTCGGCGGGCGGCAGCCGGTCGGCCAGGACGAGCCGGGCCAGGGTGTGCGGCGGGACGAGGCCGGGCAGCAGGAGCGTCCAGAGGTCGGCCATCCGCCGCAGGAGGTCCCGGCGGTCGGTGAACACCTGCGAGCTGAGCTGGATGCCGGTCACCGCGCCGGTGATCACTCCGGCCGCGGCCGCCGGTTCCACCCCGGGGCGGAGCTCACCGGAGTCCCGGGCGTGCTCCAGCAGTTCGCGGGCCGCGTCCGTCCAGCCCTGGTAGGCGGCGATCTGCGGCTGGGTGAAGCTGCCGTGCTCGATGGTCAGCCGGATCGAGCCGCGCAGCACCGGGTTGTCGAGCAGGGCGTGGGCGAAGGCGTAGCCGAGGTCGATCAGGGTCTGCACCGGGCTCTCGGAGGCCGGCTGCCAGGTGGCCAGCCAGGCGCTCTGGCCCGCGATCACGGCGAGCGCCAGCTCTTCCTTGGAGCGGAAGTGGAAGTAGAGCGCGCCCTTGGTGACGCGGGCCCGTTCCAGGATCTCCGCCATGGTGGCGGCCGCGTAGCCCCGCTCGTCGAACACCTCGGCCGCGGCGAGCAGCACCGCCTGGCGGGTCGCCAGCGCCCGGGCCTGCCTGGCCATCGCAGCCTCCTCGGATAGTTCTGGTCGTCGGCAGCGGCTGGATCCCACGGGCCGACGGGGCGGCGGGCCGCGTACCGTCCGGTGGCGATCCTATCGAGCACCCGGGGTCACTCTCCGGCGCGCGAATGGCATCGCGCGCCGGTCTGTACGCCGGTTCACGTGTACGAACGTGCGCCGTGGCTCTGCGCCGCGACCGTGCGCCGTGACTGCGCACCGCGACCGTGCGCCGCGATCGTGCACCGCGAACGCCGAGGGCCGGCCACCCCGAGGGTGACCGGCCGTCGGTCGTGCGGTCCGGTGCTGCGGGCGGGCCTCAGGCGGCCCACTGCCAGCTGACCGGCGAGTAGTACGCCGGGCGGCGCTCCAGGCGCTGCCAGTTGGCGATCGGCTCGACCGGCGAGGCGGCGGAGGCCGCGTGCTGGGCGGACGCGGCGCGCGCCATCAGCACGGCGGTCAGGGCGGCGAGCTCCTCGTCGGTGAGCGAGCCGCGGACGATGCGGACGAGTGGTTCGGCGGAAGCGGTCATGGTCCGGTCTTCTCCCGGCGGAAGAGGGTGAGGGGTCGTCGGCACTGTGGCCGCGGTGCTGTCCGCGGCCGAACCGCGCTGTTACATCGGGGGGTTGCCGTGCTTGCGGCTCGGCAGGTCCGCGTGCTTGGTGCGCAGCATGGCCAGCGAGGAGGCCAGGACCTGGCGGGTCTCGGCCGGGTCGATGACGTCGTCCACGAGGCCGCGCTCGGCCGCGTAGTACGGGTGCATCAGTTCGTTCTTGTATTCCTTGATCTTCTGCGCGCGCATGGCGTCCGGGTCGTCGGCGCCGTTGATGTCGCGGCGGAAGATCACGTTGGCCGCGCCCTCCGCGCCCATCACGGCGATCTCGTTGGTCGGCCACGCGAAGGACAGGTCGGCGCCGATCGAGCGCGAGTCCATCACGATGTACGCGCCGCCGTACGCCTTGCGCAGGATCAGCTGGATGCGCGGCACGGTCGCGTTGCAGTAGGCGTAGAGCAGCTTGGCGCCGTGCCGGATGATGCCGTCGTGCTCCTGGTCGACGCCGGGCAGGAAGCCGGGGACGTCGAGCATGGTCACCAGCGGGATGTTGAAGGCGTCGCACATCTGGACGAAGCGCGCGGACTTCTCGCTGGCGTTGATGTCGAGGACGCCGGCCAGCGACTGCGGCTGGTTGGCGATGATGCCGGTGACGTGGCCGTCGATCCGGGCCAGCACGCAGAGGACGTTGGTGGCCCAGCGCTCGTGGACCTCCAGGTACTCGCCGTGGTCGACGATCTCCTCGATCACCTTGCGCATGTCGTACGGGCGGTTGCCGTCGGCCGGCACCAGGTCGAGCAGCGAGTCGTTGCGGCGGTCCACCGGGTCGTCGTTGACGACCGGCGGCGGCATCTCGCGGTTGTTCTGCGGCATCAGGGAGAGGAGGAAGCGGACCTCCTCGATGCAGGACTGCTCGTCGTCGTACGCGAAGTGCGCGACACCGGAGACGCCGGAGTGGACGTCGGCGCCGCCGAGCCCGTTCTGGCTGATCTTCTCGCCGGTGACGGCCTGCACCACGTCCGGGCCGGTGATGAACATCTGCGAGGTCTCGCGGACCATGAAGATGAAGTCGGTCAGGGCCGGCGAGTAGGCCGCGCCGCCGGCGCACGGGCCGAGCATCACGGAGATCT
The DNA here is from genome assembly GCF_042722765.1 of Kitasatospora sp. NPDC058406. Classification (NCBI taxonomy): domain Bacteria; kingdom Bacillati; phylum Actinomycetota; class Actinomycetes; order Kitasatosporales; family Streptomycetaceae; genus Kitasatospora; species Kitasatospora sp. NPDC058406. The sequence continues at coordinate 70,709 of NZ_JBHXKE010000003.1, read as the reverse complement.
GCGGGATGACGCCGGAGGCCCGGGTGTTGCGCTGGAAGATGCCGCCGTACCCGGCGAGGGCGGTGACGCCCTCCTGGATGCGGGCGCCGGCGCCGTCGTTCAGCGAGACCAGCGGGGCGCCGGCCGCGATGGCCATGTCCATGATCTTGTGGATCTTCTGGGCGTGGGCCTCGCCGAGGGCGCCGCCGAAGATCCTGAAGTCGTGTGCGTAGGTGAAGACCGTCCGGCCGTGCACGGTGCCCCAGCCGACGATCACGCCGTCGGTGTGCGGCTTCTTGGCCTCCAGGCCGAAGCCGGTGGCGCGGTGCCGGCGGAGCGGCTCGACCTCGCGGAAGGAGCCCTCGTCGAGCAGCAGGTCGATACGCTCGCGGGCGGTCAGCTTGCCCTTGGCGTGCTGCGCCTCGGTGGCCTTCTCGCTGGGGCCGCGGCGGACCTGCTCGCGAAGCTCGTGCAACTCGGCGACCCGCCCTCGGGCGTCCGCCGGGCTCTCCGGGATGTCGTCTCCGACCGGTGCCTCATGCACAACCGTCATCTCGAACCACTCCAAAGGTGAGGGAACTGTCCGACAGCCAACGTCTGCGATGCCCCCGGCTGCGAATCACTTCTTCACTTATGACTGTACGAGGGGCCGCGTGCTGGTTTCGGCGTCGATTCCGTACAAGGTCGCGTCCGTTTAGATGTCAGGGCTGCACAGAACCCGTAGCGTTTCAGCCCATGCGGCCGGTAGCTGTTCGATTACCCCGAGCTTTCGCCCAGGTGGCCGCCGGATGATCTGAGCATGAGGAAACCCGCAGGTCAGGGCTGTCATGAGCAGCGCCGATCGGGTCGGATCGAGGATCGCTCAAGGGTCGCTCGGTGCGGCCGTGAAGGCTGTGCCGGACGGCCGGTGGCGGCAGGGCAGTCGTAGGGATGCACCAAAAACTCCGCAGCCCACCCGGTGGGTACCGGGTGGGCTGTCCGAGCTACGGGGGGTCAGCTCCTCCGGCCGTCCTCCGGATCCTCCCTGCCGCGCAGCTCCTCCTCGCGGCGGCGCAAATCCGCCTCCCACTGCTTGAGCATGTCCTCGTGCTTCTTGTCGTCCTTCTTCAACGACGCCAGGAACTCCGGGTCGTCGTCCGGCGCGAGCGGCCGGCCTCCGCGCGGGCGGTCGAACCCGGAGCCGCCGTCGCCGTTCACGTGGCGGCCCGCACCGGCGGTCCGCGGGGCGTTGCGCTGCTTGCCGGCCACCAGCCAGGCGATCGACCCCACCAGCGGGAAGAGCAGCACGATGATCACCCAGACCACCTTCGGCAGGTGCTTCACCTCGTCCTCGGGGGTGGTCAGGCAGTCGATGAAGGCCCACACCCACAGGGCGAGCGGGAGTACGAAGGTCAGAATCCTCAGCACGGCGGCGATCTCCCCCGGCGACGGCGGTGGCGGGCGGGCGACTCCTGGAGCGGCGGGACGCTTCAGGGGGGCCCTTGACACAGGCCAGGCTAGCGGGTGGCGGATACTGGCTGGCATGGCATACGACGATCTCCGCTCGTTCCTGCGGGCCCTCGACCGCGAAGGCGACCTCAAGCGCATCAAGGCGGAGGTGGACCCGTACCTGGAGGTCGGCGAGATCGTCGACCGGGTGCAGAAGGCCAAGGGCCCCGCGCTGCTCTTCGAGAACGTCAAGGGTTCCTCGATGCCGCTGGCGATGAACGTCTTCGGCACCGAGCGCCGGCTGGCCAAGGCCCTCGGGCTCAAGGGCCCGGAGGAGATCTCCGAGAAGATCGCCGGTCTGCTGAAGCCGGAGCTGCCGCAGGGCTTCACCGGGTTCCGGGACGCCTTCGGCAAGCTCGCCTCGATGGCCCACGTGCCGCCGCGGAACGTGAAGTCCGGTGACGCGCCGGTGCACGAGGTCGTGCTCACCGGCGAGGACGTCAACCTGGACGAGCTGCCCGCGCTCTTCACCTGGCCGCTGGACGGCGGGTCGTTCTTCAACCTGGGCCTCACCCACACGAAGGACCCGGACTCCGGCATCCGCAACCTCGGTCTGTACCGCCTCCAGCGGCACGACCGGCGGACCATCGGCATGCACTGGCAGATCCACAAGGACAGCCGCAACCACGCGGCGGTGGCCGCCGCGCGGGGTGAGCGGCTGCCGGTCGCGATCGCCTTCGGCTGCCCGCCGGCCGTCACCTACGCGGCCACCGCCCCGCTGCCGGGCGACATCGACGAGTACCTGTTCGCCGGCTTCGTCGCCGGGGAGCGGGTGAAGATGGTCGACTGCAAGACCGTGCCGCTCCAGGTGCCGGCCGACGCCGAGGTGGTCCTGGAGGGGTGGCTGGAGCCCGGGGAGCTGCTGCCCGAGGGCCCGTTCGGCGACCACACGGGCTTCTACACGCCGCAGGAGCCGTTCCCGGCGCTGACGATCGACTGCGTGACGATGCGCCGCCGTCCGATCCTGCAGTCCATCGTGGTCGGCCGCCCGCCGACCGAGGACGGCCCGCTGGGCAAGTTCACCGAGCGGTTCTTCCTGCCGCTGCTGAAGATCATCATCCCGGACATCGTCGACTACGACCTGCCCGAGGCGGGCGGCTTCCACAACTGCGTGATCGTCTCGATCGACAAGAAGTACCCGAAGCACGCCCAGAAGACGATGCACGCCATCTGGGGCGCGCACATGATGTCGCTGACCAAGCTGATCATCGTGGTGGACGCCGACTGCGACGTGCACGACTACCAGGAAGTCGCCTGGCGGGCCTTCGGCAACGTCGACTACAGCCGCGACCTGACCGTCGTCGAGGGTCCGGTGGACCACCTCGACCACGCCTCCTACCAGCAGTTCTGGGGCGGCAAGGCGGGCATCGACGCGACCCGCAAGCTGCCCACGGAGGGCTACACCCGGGACGGCGGCTGGCCCGAGATGGTCTCCTCCGACCCCGAGACCGCCGCCCTGGTGGACCGCCGCTGGAAGGAGTACGGCCTGTGAGCACGGCGGCAGCCCTCCCCGAGGTCCCGCCCGGGAAGGTCAAGAGCTTCCTCCGGCTGGTGATGATCGAGCACTCGGTCTTCGCCCTGCCCTTCGCCTACATCGCGGCGCTGACCGCGATGTTCCTGTCCGACGAGCGGGTGCACTGGGGCGAGCTGTTCGTCGTCACCGTCTGCATGGTCGGACTGCGGACCTTCGCCATGGCGGCCAACCGGATCATCGACCGGGAGATCGACGCCCGGAACCCGCGCACCGCCGGGCGTGAACTGGTCACGGGCGCCGTCTCGCTGAAGACCGCGTACGTGGGCTCGGCGGTCGCGCTGATCGTCTTCCTGGGCGCGGCGGCCCTGCTGAACCCGCTCTGCCTGGTGCTCGCGCCGGTCGCCGTGGTGCCGATGGTGGTCTACCCGTACGGCAAGCGGTTCACCGACTTCCCGCAGGCCATCCTGGGGATCGCCCAGGCGATGGGACCGGTGGGCGCCTGGCTGGCCGTCACCGGCACGTGGTCCTGGGACGCGGTGGTGCTCGGTGCGGCGGTCGGCATCTGGATCGGCGGCTTCGACCTCATCTACGCCTGCCAGGACGTGGAGTCCGACCGGGCGGGCAGCGTGCGGTCGGTGCCGGCCCGGTTCGGCGTCCCGGCGGCCATCCGGGGCGCGCGCGGCTGCCACGTGGTCACCACGCTGCTGCTCGGCTGGTACGCGGTGCTGACGGACGCCGGGCCGGCGTTCTGGGTGGGGCTGCTGGTGGTCGCTGGCGCCTTCGTCTACGAGCACACCATCGTGAAGCCCCACGACCTCTCGCGGCTGAACCGGGCGTTCTTCCAGACCAACGGGTTCGTCGGGATCTCGCTGTTCTTCTTCGCGCTGGTCGACCTGGTGGTGCGCGGCCTCGGCATCTGAGCCGGGGCCGCGCCCTCCGGGGCGTCAGCCCTTCGACTCGTCCAGCGTGTGCTTGACGAGCGCGTTGGCGTGGCCGTGGCCGAGGCCGTGCTCGGCCTTGAGCCAGGCGACCAGCTCCGCGTGCTTGCTGAGCGGGGAGGAGCGGATCAGCTCCTTCCAGTGGGAGACGGGGTGGCCGTACTTCTCCTCGATGGAGGGGAAGTAGCTGGCGGGGCCGTTGCCGGGGAGGGCCATGGGGATTCTCCTGACGTCCGAACGGTCTTGGGAGTTCGATCTTCACGCATTCAGCTTGACGGTGACAGCGGTGAGCCAGCCGAGCCCGAGCGTGGCGCCCAGGGTGAAGGCCAGCACCGTGGCCCCCGATGCGGCGAAGCCGAGGAGCACGGCGGCGGCCACCAGGCGGGAGGCGAGCGCCCAGCCGCGGTCCAGGTGCCGGGCGAGGACGAGGAAGGCCGCGCACAGGGCGAGGAAGCCCACCGCCCCGCCGATCAGGTGGACGGTGCCGTGCGCGCTCAGCTCCGTCACCCGCCCTTCGGGCGCCCCGACCGGGAACCCGGCTCCGGGGTCGGCCGCGAAGAACCCGTCCAGGACGAAGGCCGCGCCGAACACCCCGACGAGTCGCGGCGCCCAGACGCCGGCGGGCAGCGCGAGCCGCAGCCCGACGGCGCCCGTGACGGTGAGCAGACCGGTGAGGAGGAACGCCGTCTGCTGGATCCAGCCGAGGTCGCCGAGGCTCAGCTGGCTGAGCGCGTTGCGGGTGAAGTCGAAGCCCTCGCGGGTCAGGCCCCCGACGACGCCGACGGCGAGGAAGAGCGGCCCGGCGGCGGCGCCGGCGGCCAGCAGGGCGCGGGTGGTGGAGCGGGCGCGGTCGGCCGGGGCGGTCGGGGTGATCGGCGCTGCCATCGTGTTCGTCATGCCAGTAGGACCGGGGGCGGCGCGAGAACTCATCGGGACCGGCGATGTGATCCGGGTCACTCTCGATGAGACAAGCACACTATTGCTGTTCGTGTCCCAGTCGTTCCTCTGCGTGGCTAGCGTTGCCACCGGAAGGCCCGAGCACCGGTTCCTTGAAGGGATTTGGCACATGGCCAGGGAACTCGACCCGTCCCGTTCGCCCCGCGCGTTCTGGGGCGAGGAGATCAAGCGGCTGCGGGAGGAGGCGGGGCTCTCGCAGGAGGCGCTGGGGAAGCTGCTGTTCTGCTCGGGCGCGTACGTCGGCCTGCTGGAGGGGGCGGTCCGGAACCCGCAGGAGGACATGTCGGTGCGCTTGGACGACGTGCTCAGCACCGGCGGCCACTTCCTGCGCGTCTACGAGATGTACCGGAAGTCCTCGCGCTACGCCGACTACTTCCGGCACGCCGCCGAGTTGCAGGGACTGGCGCTGACCATCAGCGAGTTCTCCCCGCTGCTGGTGCCGGGCCTGCTGCAGACGCCCGACTACGCGAGGGCGTTGTTCGAGTCGGCGCAGCCGCTGCGGAAGGCGGCCGAGAACGAGGAGATGGTCGCGGCCCGGATGTCGCGGGCCGAGCTGCTCGATCGGAAGTCCGCGCCCATGTACTGGGCGGTCCTGGACGAGGCGGTGCTGAGGCGCCCCGTCGGCGGCGAGGCTGTGATGGCAGGCCAGTTGAGGTATCTTGCCGCTCTGTTCCAGGCGCGCAAGGCACTCATCCAAGTGGTTCCGCTGACGGCGGGTGCGCACTCGTTGATGGTCGGCTCCCTCAGCCTGATGACCTTCGAGGATGCGCCGCCGACGGCCTATGTCGAAGGGCTTCTCACGGGGAATCTGGTGGACGATCCGGCGCTGGTCGACCAGTGCTCGCTGGCCTACGATCTGGTCAGGGCTGCCGCGTTGTCGCCGGAGGCGTCCCTGGCCCTGATCGAATCGGCGGCGGAGGACCACGCGGATGCAGCGAACCGAGCAGTGGCGCAAGAGTAGTTACAGCAGCGGCAACGCAAACGACAACTGCATCGAGGTGGACGACGCGCGCCCCGGTTCGGTCCGTGACTCGAAGGACCCGCAGGGTCCGCGACTGCGCTTCACCCCGGCGGCGTGGCAGTCCTTCGTGACCGCCACCGCCGACGGCGAGTTCGACGCCGGCTGACGCACTCACCGACTCGCAGCGAAGGCCGTCCCCGAATCACCGGGGGCGGCCTTCGAGCCGTTCGGGGGCGCTACTGGCAGGCGCGGCCGTCCTGCGAGGTCCTCCGATGCCGGGGACCGGCCCGGGGCGCAAGGCGGTGGGCGGGGCGGGTGCCCGGCCGGGTGCCCGCCGGGTGCCCGCCAGACACCCGCGCGCGCAGCCGGCCCTAGCGTCGCGGTGTGACGAAGACGTCGTTCACGACGTACCCGTCCAGTCCGTGCAGCTCGCCGTAGGCGATCAGGTCGCTGCTCCGGTTGATGAACCCGCGTCCCGCATAGTTGAGCGAAGTGTTGCAGAGGACGCTGAATCCGGTGAGTTCGCCGAAGGCGGTCAGCAGTGCACCCATGGCCGGGTTCGCGGTCGGGTCGACGGTCTGGGTGCGGGCCGTTCCGTCGACGTGGGTCACCGCGCGCAGGTCGGCGGATTCGACCCGGCTGAAGTACAGCATGTAGGGGTCGGGGAGGCCACCGCCGAACCAGCGGCCCGCTTCCTGCTCCAGGCAGATCGGGGCGATGGGGCGGTAGCTTTCGCGCTGTTTGATCCTGTTGAGCCTGGCCGTGGTCTCCTCGGTGAAGGGAGCGGCCAGGATCGACCGGTTCCCGAGGGCGCGGGGGCCGATCTCCCAGCGGCCCCGCGCCCAGCCGATGATCTTCCCGTCGCGGAGGTGGCGGGCGACCTCGCCGTGGTCCAGCGGGCGGATCTCGTAGCGCTGCGGGTCGAACGCGATGTCCTCCACGAATTCGCCGCCCGCGTAGACGTCCCACTCCAGGTCGGCCGACCCGGTGTAGAAGTGCTGGGCGTCGATGGCGGTGCCGATCGCGGATCCGCTGTCGTTGGGACACGGCGGAACGAAGACCGCGGGGAAGAGCCCGCACTCGCGCCAGCGCCGGTTCCACTCGCAGTTGAGCCCGCAGCCCCCGGAGATGAGCAGCGGGATTCCCTCGGTCAGGTACTCCCGGGCGTACGCGTGGAAGCGGTCGAAGATGGCGTCCGAGAGCCGGGCCGCCAGGTTCTTGTAAGCGCTCGATTCCACACCGACGTTGTGGAAGGGGGAATCGGTCATCCGGTCCTTCAGGCTTCCGGTGATGACCTCCTTCTGGCCGAGGACGAAGTCGATCACGTCCTGTTCCGCCCGGGTCGCCGGCCGGTTCTCGGCGAATCCGGCCAGGGCCATCTGCTTCCCCGCGTCCTGGAACCGGACGAACTCCTGGTGCGGACTGAACTTCGGGTCGGCGAGCGCGAAGCCGTAGGAGTACTTGTTGCCGGGGTAGTTGAGCACCTCCTTGAGATGGGTCACCTTCCCGTGCTGGTCGATCCGGTAGAACGAGCCGATGTTCCCCTCCCACACCAGGCTGTAGAAGGGCTGGTCCCGGCGGAGTGCCGACATGCCGTAGGACGTCATGATGTGGGAGCGCTCATGGGTGGACGAGAAGACGCGCACGGCCTTGCCGAAGAACCGGCCGGCCTCGTCCGTGATCGCGGATGCGCCCACACCGAAGTACCCGGCGCGCGAAGCCTGGTCGGTGCACTGGGTGCCCTTGATCCAGCCGCTCACGGCGACGACGTCGGGCTGCCTGTCCAGCCGGTCCGCCGCCGTCGCGAACAGTTCGGCCGTCGGATTGCTGTAGCGGAGGAACGAGTCCTTCTCCGCTTCCAGGGAGAAGAGCAGCCTGCCGTCGTCGACGGCCGCGATCGCCCCGTCATGGCCTTCCTTGAGGGAAAGAATCAGCATGATGGTCCGTTTCTCGGTGGGTTCCGCGTCCGACGGTTCGGGGCGGGCTCAGGGTCCGGGCGGCCCGGGTGCTGCGGGCGGCGCGGAGAGGGCCTTCAGGGCGAGCCGGTGCAACCGCGGGTTGGCGGACAGGGCGCCGGTGCCGTTCCGGGGCGAGGTGCCCAGGAGGTCGGTGCAGAGGCCGCCGGCCTCCTCCACGAGAACCTGTACCGCGGCGATGTCCCAGGGGTTGACGACCGGTTCGGCCGCGATGTCGAGCGTTCCCTCGGCGACCATGCAGTGCTGGAGGAAGTCGCCGAAGGCACGGTCCTCCCAGCAGGCTTCGGCCAGGCGCAGATAGGCCGCACGTGAGTGGAAGACGTCCCAGGTCCGGGTGCTGGTGGTGGAGAGGTATGCCTGGTCGAGGCGGGTGCGGCCGGAGACCCCCAGGCGCACGGGGGTGGTGCCGGCCGGTCCCCGGCGCAGCCAGGCGCCCCGGTCCGCCGCCGCCCACCAGCGGCTGTGCAGGGCGGGGGCGCTGATCACGCCGACGGTGGGGCGATCGTCCTCCAGCAGGGCGATCAACGTGGCCCAGACCGGTACGCCGCGCAGGAAGTTCTTGGTGCCGTCGATGGGGTCGACCAGCCAGGTGCGCCCGGAGGAGACGGAGCCGCCGGTCTCCTCCCCGGCGAACGCGTCATCGGGGCGGGCGGACCGCAGTTCCGCGCGGACGGCCGTCTCGACGGCGGTGTCCGCGTCGGTCACGGGTGTACGGTCCGGCTTCTCCCGGACCCGCAGGTCGAGGGCGTGGAAGCGGCGGACGGTGAGCCCGTCGGCGAGGTCGCCCAGACGGAGGGCCAGTTCGAGGTCGTCCTCCGGTGGCACGGGCGGCGTCACCGGATCACCTCGTTCGCAGTTCGAGCAGGTGGTACTCCATGACGCCCACTTCCTCGATCCGGCGGACCTTGCGCAGCATGTCGATCCGCAGGCCGGCCTCACCGGCGAGCACGTCGAGCCGTTCACGGTCCCCGAGGTGGGCGGTGCCCAGCAGCAGCCGGCCGCCGTCGGTCAGGTGCTCGTGCGCCCCGGCGAGGTAGCGGGCCTGGCCCCGGTAGCCCGGGTCGAAGACGGCGGTGTGGATGTCGCTGGAGAGGGCGAAGCCGTCCTCCACATAGGTCCAGGGCACGTTCCAGAAGATCGTGTCGAAGCGGCTCAGGGGATCGAGCGCCGTGTACATGTCGCTGTGGAGGGCGCGGACCCGGTCGCCCACACCGTGCCGCTCGGCGTTGGCGACGGTATTGGCCACGGCCTTCTCGTTGACGTCCAGTGCGGTGACGGAGGCACAGCCGCTGAGTGCGGCGGTGACGGCGATGACGCCCGTACCGCAGCCGACCTCCAGGAACGAGCCGTCCCGGGGATAGGGCACCACCGAGGCCATCACCTCGGTGGCCGCGCTCAGCGTGCTGGGCCAGACACCCCGGTGCAGGCTCCATTCCCGTCCCAGCAGGGTGAAGGTGTCCGGCAGGTCGTCACCGGCGAGGGCGTGCTGCAGGGCCCTCGCCACGTCCTCCGGCGACTCTTCGACAGTCATGCCCACTCCCTCTTCGGCAGTGCGGTTTCGGTCATCGGGGCAGCTCGGCGGCATACCGGACCAGCGCTTCGCGGTGACGGCCGATCTTGCGGAACGCCTCGGCGTACTGGTCGATGAGCACCGTGTCGTCGGGCCAGGCGGTGAAGGTCGGCAAGGAGAGCGCGTGCTGCTCGACGTGCTCGGCCTGCGAGTCGGCCCCCGGCGTGGTGGCCTTCTTCGGGACTCCGGGGAAGAGAGGGTTCTCGGTGCGGGCGTAGAGCGGCAGGGTGGACAGCCGGGGGCCGGAGGGGGCGCCGACCTCCATGCCCTCGGCGCGCAGCGCCCGGATGAGCACCGAACGTGGAACGCCACCCAGCGCCTGGGGCCGGTAGAGCGGCTTGTAGCCGTACCAGGCGCCCATGTCGACGTGGTCGGCGACATGGACCTGCTGCAGGTACTCCACGTCGGCGAGCTGCTCGCCGAGGTGCCGCAGGCACCGGTGCCGGGCCTCCTTGCGTGCGGGGAAGGCGGCGAGGGCATGCCGGGCGACGATGGCGTTGAACGGTGACATGCGCAGCTTGAGTCCGAAGCCCGTGACCCAGTGGGCCCGCAGGTCCTCGTCGAGGACGGAGTCCCGGGAGCGGTCCCGGTAGTGCCCGAGGAGGGTGGCGCGGTCCTGGATCCCGGGGTCGCTGGTGACGAGGATGCCGCCTTCTCCGGCGTAGACGGCCTTGTTGGCCTGGAGGGAGAAGACGGCGGCGTCGCCGAAGGTGCCGACCGGCCGGCCCTTGTAGCGGCTGCCGTGGGCGTGGGAGCAGTCCTCCAGGACGCGCAGCCCGTGCCGTTCGGCGATCGACAGGATCGCGTCCATGTCGCAGGGGTGGCCCCACTGGTGGACGACGGTGACGACCTTGGTGTGCTCGGTCAGCGCGGACTGGAGCGCCTTGGGGTCCAGGCCGCGGGTGTCGGGGTCGATGTCGGCGAGGACCACGTCACCGCGCAGCGCGAAGACGGGGCTCAGCGCGGCGTGGTAGGTGAGCGCCGGTCCCACGACGTCCACCCCCTCGCGTACGCCGAGGGCGAAGTAGGCGGCGAGGAGCGCACTGGTGCCGGAGTTGAAGGTGACCGCGTAGCGGGCGCCGCCGTTCAGGAAGGCGAGGAAGTCGGCTTCGAGCCGGCCGATGGGGCCGCTGTTGCCCTTGATGGAGATGTCGGTGTTCCGCTGTGCGGCCAGCTCGGACAGCTCCGCCTCGTCCGCGGGGGGCGGCCACACCTCGTGGGGCAGTGGCCGCGAGATGGCGGGTGCGCCCCCGAGAAGGGCGAGCCGTTCGTCGGTACTCATGTGCTCTCTTCCTGTCCTTGCGGGGTGGGTCAGGCGCATCGGTCGGTGAGTCCGCTCGTCCCGCCCGATCGGGCCCGGTAGATTCCGTCGATCGTGCGAACGGTGGCGAGTTGACGCAGGAGGTGGTCCCGGCGGTAGTCGCGGTCCTCCAGGCGGTCCAGGTAGTGGATGAACATGGAGCGCGTGATGTCGGTCCTGGATCCTTCCGGGGCGTAGCGTTCCAACTGGGCCCCTCCGACGGCATGCAGGGTGGCCGCGCCGGGGGCGACGGTCAACGCGCCTTCCGAACCGAGCACGCAGAGCTGTTCGGTCTTCGCGAGGCTGTGGCGCGAGATGCGCAGCGAGCCCGCCAGCCCCCTCGACGGGTAGCTGCACAGGAGGGCGACCAGATCCTCCAGTCGGCGATCCCGCGTCTCCTGGTACTGGTGCACGAAGGCCGAGTGCACCCGGGGGGTTTCGGGGAACATCCCGTTGAGCACATCGACAAGGTGGTAGCCCATGTCGAGGAGCACACCACCCCTTGCCTGCTCCCGGGACGCGCGCCAACCCGTGGTCGGACGAGCCAGGTTGAAGTGGTAGTCGTAGGAGAACCAGTAGGGCCTCCCGATCCGCGCGAGGTTGTCCCGGGCGAACCGGAACACCGGGTCGAAGTTCCGTTGCAGCAGTGTGAAGACGCTGCGGTCGGCCTGCTGCGCGAGATGTATCAGCTGGCGCGCTTCAGGTTCGGTGACCGCGAACGGCTTCTCCTTGATGACGTGCCGGCCGTGCGCCAGCAGCCGCGTACAGACCGGGAAATGCTCGCCGTGAGGCACGGTGACCACTGCGGCGTCGAATTCGACGGCTTTCAGTGCGTCGTCGAGGCTCCCGTAGTACGGGAATCCCCATGCGTCGGCGAGTGGCACGGCGGGCGGGGCGGAGTCGACGCCGCCGACGATATCGGCAATCTCCTGTACGATCGGCAGGTACTCCTTTCCTTGATGCCCGGCAAATCCGATCATCAGCACTCGTGGTCGCGGACGGATGTCCTTCAGCCTGTCGCCGGGCATGCAGAATATTCCCCTCGCAGAACACCGCTCGACGATGACGTGGGAAGTCGGGAAAGGGTTGTTCAGCCCGGATCGGACGTACGTGTCCGCAGACGGTTCAGAGAGCCGTGCGGCTCCCCGAAGGGTCGGCGCGCCAAGCGTGTGCCGCGGTCACGACGTCCTTGATGAAGGTGCTGCCGCTGCGCAGTGTGTTCTCGTCGAGCAGCGTGACGTCCTCGGCGGCCAGCCAGGCGAACTCGGTGTGCTTGTCCCGTTCGAGTGCGGGCGAGGAGAGGTCTCCGTCCACCTCGACGAGGTAGTCCGACTCGATGTGTCGTATGCCGTCCCCCGTCCACTCCGTGTGTGCCACCCGGGCGAGAACGCGGCGCAACCGCCACCCCGTCTCTTCCGATATCTCCCTGCGGAGCGCGTCCAGGAGGGACTCCCCTGGTTCCACGGCTCCACCGACCACGTCCCAGCAACCGGGGAAGAGGGAGCGGTCGGCCGAGCGGCGTTGGACGAAGATCCGGCCGGCCGGATCACGGATCAGTGCGCCCACCACCGGTCGGGGCCGGGCTGCCCCGGTCATGAGGGTCCCCCGTCGCGCTCGGACGGGCACGGGGGTTCGGAACCAGTATTCCCGTACGAACGGCCGAACGGGCGGGGGGGCGGGCGGTCCGAACGGCGGGGTCGGGGCGGGACGAAGCGGTCTGGATTCGAACTGGAGAATGAACGACCTGAAGCTTGCCTCTCCACTCCGCGAGGTTAGCCGAATCCCGGAGAACAAGTGCGAGGGCGAACTTCTTCAGGGCGCCTTGAGTTCCACTTGACACGGCGAACGGTCGCGTGCTGAGGGATTGCCTTCCGGTGTGTGCCGCGGCCCCGCCCCGGCGGAATCGCCGGGGCGGGGCCTTGTCCGCGCACGGTCCGGTATCGGCCCGGTCCGGCTGTCCCCTGGCGACGGGGCTCCGGCAGCGGATTCTTGAGCGATTCTTTCCTGCCGCCGCTGACGGATCGTGACGGAACTCTATTGGCCGGATCGGCCGCCCTTCGCGTCCCGGCGATGCCGTCCTCCGGCCCCGCCGACCCGGCCGGCGCCTCCGTTCACCGGCGGCGCGCGACCACGAAGGCGTAGCCGATCTCCGCGAGGGCACCGAACCGGGGAAGGGAACGGGCGAAGTCGAAGAACTCGTAGTGCGGGTCGTCCACGGAGGGGGTGACGCGCGCGAAGGCATCGGCGAACGCCTGGTAGGTGCGCCGGACGTGCTCCCCGATGTCCTGGAACTCCAGAACCTCCAGACCGGCGCGGTCGAGGGCCGTGCGGAGCTCCGCCGGCTCGGGGAGCGCAGGGGACCCGAACGCCCGGCAGGTCCGGCGGACCGTCTCCGCGGCCTCACCGGTCACCGGCGACCGGAGCAGCACGTCGGTGACGACCAGCGTGCTGCCGGGCCGCAGGGTCCGGGCGATCTCGGTGAGGGCGGCGGTCCGGTCGGGAATGTGCATCATGGACTCGACCGCCCAGGCACCGTCGAAGGACGCGGACTCGAAAGGCAGTGCGCAGGCGTCCGCGTACCGGAAGTCCACCCGGTCGGCGAGCCCGGCGGCATCCGCCCGGGTCCGTGCGAGGGCGATGTCCTCGGCGCTGACCGAGATTCCTGACACCTGGCCACCGGTGGCCCGGGCGATGCGCAGCGCGGGCCGTCCCGTTCCGCAGCCGACATCCAGCAGACTGCGGCCGGGTGCGGCGCCCAGCCGCCCCGCCACGAGGTCGGTGAGCCGGTCGGTGGCCTGGTCGAGCGACCGTCCGTCCGCCGGGCTGTCCCAGTAGCCGACATGAATGTTCCCGTCGACGGCCGCGCCGGCCACGATCTCGGGGTGCTCGTCACGGAGCGGGTCAGGGTCGGGTGAGGACGGGACGCCGTGCTGCGCGGACGGGTTGTCGGTCATCGCGATCTCCCGGGTGCGAGGGGTGAGTCGGCGGGTGACGAGGGCCGGCGGCGTTCGCCGGGAGCGGGCAAAGGTGTTCCCGGACGAACGCGACGCCGTTCCGCTCTTCCTGAAGGACTTCCCGTGCGACCGGTGGTGGGAACCGCTTCTCGGTGACCGGCTACCGCAGGGCGGTGATGGCGGTGGCGAGGTAGACGTCGTGGACGTGCCAGTGGCCGTCCAGGGTGGGGAGCGGGGAGGGGGCGAGGAGGACGGCGGTGAAGGTGCCGTCCGGGCGGAGGGTGAGGTCGGCCTCGGAGAAGTCGAGGAAGCGGTCGTCACTGCGCGGCCGACCTGCAGGTCCTGACCTCGGCAGGAACCGCGACAACACATCCCACTCGGCATCCGAAAGCTCATGACGCCGCACCACAACCGACATGATCTCTCATCACTTGATCAGATTTGAAGACGGACCCTAGCATCGCCGCATGATCGACGACGGCACCGACTGGAAGTCCGACCGCATCGGCAGCGCGCTGCGGGGTGAGAACCCGACCGTGATCCGGCGCCTGGACGCCGGGTTCGCGGTGATCGGGGACGTGCAGTTCCTGCCCGGCTACGCGATCCTGCTCACGGACGAGCCTGGCGTCGAGCGGCTCTCCGACCTGCCGAGGGCGCGCCGGATCGCGTACCTGGAGGACCTCGACCGGCTCGGCGAGGCCGTGGAGCGGGCGTGCCGGGCGGCCGACCCGGCGTTCCGGCGGGTCAACCTGGAGATCCTCGGCAACACCGACCCGATGCTGCACGCGCACGTGTGGCCGCGCTTCGGATGGGAGCCCGAGGACCTCGTCCGGGTGCCCGTCTGGCTCTACCCGGCGGACCGGTGGCGTGACGACCGGTACGCGCTCGGCCCGGCGCAGGACCCGATCCGGGCGGCGATCGGGGCCGAGCTGGATGCGCTCAGGTGAAAGCCGGTGGTGCAGACCACTCGTTCTCGTGAATCCGCTGACCAGGGTGCGGACGCCGTGCCAACTCCGCTCTAACCTGCGGAACATGGACATCGTGATCCCGCTCTTCGACGATTTCGAGCCGCTCGACGCGGTCGGCCCGTACCAGGTGCTCGGGTATCTCCCGGGCGCCGTCGTGCGGTTCGTCTCGACGAGCGGGACCGGCCGGGTGGTCGACACCCTGGGCGGGCTGAGACTGGACGTTCCCGCCCGGTACGAGGAGGTCGAGTCGTGCGACGTCCTCCTCGTGCCGGGGGGGAACGGGGCGCGTCCGCTGCTGGACGACGCCGGGTTCACCGACTGGATCCGCCGGGTGCACGCGACCACCCGGTTCACCACCTCGGTCTGCACCGGTGCGCTGCTGCTCGGGGCGGCCGGACTGCTCAAGGGGCTGGTGGCGACCACCCACTGGGCGGCCGCGGGCGAGCTGGCGGCGTACGGTGCGACGTACACGCCGGAACGGGTGGTCCGCCGGGAGCGGATCGTCACGGCGGCCGGGGTCTCCTCCGGCATCGACATGGCGCTCCGGCTCGTGGCGCTGCTCGCCGACGAGACCACCGCCCGGGCGATCCAGCTCCACGCCGAGTACGACCCCCAGCCCCCGTTCGACTCCGGTTCGCCGGCGAAGGCGTCGCCCGCGGTGCTGGAGCGGATCCGCGAGATCGGCTAGGCAGGGGCGGGCGGGCGGGCGGGCGGGCGGGCGGGCGGGCAGGCGGGCAGGCGGGCCTCCGGGCGGGGCCGAGGCGTCACCCCCGGAGGAAGGACTCCAGGGAGGCCGCCAGCGCGACCGGTGTCTCGTGCATCGGGTAGTGGCCGCTGTTGGGGAGCTCCTCCAGCTCGGCGTTGGGGTAGTGGGTCAGGAAGGTGCCGCGCATCACCTCGGCGGTCAGCGCGAGGTCGTGCGCTCCCACGATCACCTTGACCGGCACGGGATTCCCGTCGATCCGTTCCACCAGGTCGGCGGTGGCCCAGTCGCGCACGTAGCCGCCGAACGCCTCGCGGGTGGACAGTGACAGCGAGCGGTTCACCATCAGGTCGAGCCAGACCCGGCCGGCCCGCCGCCCGGTCACCAGATCGATGATGGCGAACCGCTTCTCGCGGTCCTCCGCCGCCCCGTAGAACAGCTTCTCGGCCGCCGCGTCCATCGGGTACACGCTCGCGGGGACGGGCGCCAGGCCCACCAACTTCCTCACCCGCCCGGGTGCCTGGGCCAGCACCTGTTGCACGGCCTTGCCGCCCATGGAGTGCCCGACGAGCGAGAAGCTCTCCCAGCCGAGCTGGTCGGCCAGCGCGAGCGCGTCGTCCGCGATCTCGGCGAGCGTGTACGCACCCGCCACGTTCCGGCGCTCGCCGTAGCCCCGGTAGTCGAGGAAGGCGTAGGTGAAGGCGGAGCCGTCCAGGTAGTCCAGGAACGGGCCCCAGCCGGCGCTGGTGCCGAACCAGTCGTGCAGCACCAGGACCTTGTGGGCGCCGGTGCCGATCAGGCGGTGAGGGATCGTCATATCCGGTGTTCTGCCCGCGAATCCGGGCCGCCGAACTACCGGCCGGTAGGCGGATCCGCCACCGCCGGGCGGCCCGCCGGGCGCCGGATCAGAGCGTGCGCCGGTACGCCGTGCCGGGTCGGCCGTCGACGACCTCCTCGCCCACCGCTGTGAAGCCGGTGCGGGCGAGTACGGCCCGCGAGGGCGCGTTGTCGAGGGTGGTCACGGCGGTGAGCGCGGTGAGCCCGTACGCCGTGGCGGCGAGCCGGCACGCCTCCTCGACCGCCGCCCGGGCCACGCCCCGGCCGCTCGCGCTCTCGGCGACCCGGTAGCCGAGTCCGGCGCTGCCGCCGGCCGCGTCCACCAGGTTCACCCGGCCGAGCAGCGTGCCCCCGGCGTCCAGGACGACGTGGAAGTGGCAGGCGCCGGTGGCCTGTTCGGCGAGCAGCGCGGCGTGGCGGCCGGCGAACCCGTCCGGGGTGAAGTAGCCGTCCCCGCGGTCGGGCACCGAACGCGCGAAGTACGCCCGGTTCTCGCGTTCGAAGGCGAGGAGGGCGTCCGCGTGTGCGGCGGCGAGCCGTTCCAGCCGCACGGCCGGGCCGGGGGAGCGGGGCGCACCGGGGGTGCCCGGCGTTCCGAGCCGGGGCGCCTCCGGATGGACCGAACCGTTTTCTGTGGTCATCCGATCATGCTCCGGCCCGGGGCGGGAGCTGTCCAGCAGACGCGGAGGACGGCGGACGGGCGGCGCGGGCCGGTCAGGGACGCTGACGGCCGGAGAATGGCGGACAGTCCGCACCCTCGAAGGAGATTCCCGTGATCGGCCGGCTGCAGTGTCTCGTCCTCGACTGTCCCGACCCGGCCGTGCTGGCCCGCTTCTACGCGGGGCTGCTCGGCGGCGAGGTGGACCGGCCGGATCCGCGCTGGTCGCTGGACGAGGCGTGGTCCACCCTGCACACCCCCGGCGGACCGGTGCTCTGCTTCCAGGGGGTCGCCGACCACCGTCCGCCGCGCTGGCCGGACCCCGCCCACCCCCAGCAGGCCCACCTGGACATCGACGTCGACGACCCGGCCGCCGCCGAAGCCGCCGTCCTCGCCCTCGGCGGCACCCTCCTCCGGGACGCCGGGGGGTGGCGCGTCTACGCCGATCCCGCCGGCCACCCGCTGTGCCTCCTGCCCGTCCGCCGCTGACCCCGTCCGCCGCTGACCCCGTCCGCGGCCGGACCGGGCCGCCGCCGGCCCTGCGCACCCCCGGACCGGACCGGCCGGGCGCTCCCCGGCCGGTGTGCCGGAGAGCGCCCCTCGGCGGTTCCGTTCAGGCGATGCGGCGGATGCGGCGGACGGCCAGGACGAGGAGCAGGGCGGTGAGGGCGAGGAAGAGGCCCGTCTCGATGCCCTGGAAGGTCCAGAAGCGGTCGGCCGGCTGGTACTCCTGCCAGTTGGTGTAGGGCGCGGGCCCGAAGCCCTGCTGGGCGAAGTGGGCCACGCACCCGGCGGAGTCGCCGGAGCCGTCGGTGTCGCAGCCGACCCGGGCGTCCGGGAGGACGAGTTCCCCGACGCCGTTGCGGACGCCCTCCTGGTAGACCCAGGAACCGGTGAAGCGGTTGCCCGTGAGCGGGCTGTCGATCGCGTAGCTGAGCGTCTTCGTCGGCAGGAAGTGCGGGCGGGCGAGGGTCTCGACCAGCACCCGGACGGCGACGAAGGCGGCGAGCGAGATGCCCATCGCGGGCAGCACCTTGCGGCTCAGGGTGCCGACCAGGATGCCGAGCGCCACCGCGAACAGCGTGTAGCCGATCGGCGCCGCGCCCTGGACGTCGAAGAAGAGGTAGCCGAGCCGGCCCGCACCGTTGGCGGCCAGCGGGGCCAGCCACCAGGCGACGCCCAGCGAGTAGACCACCGACAGGACGAGGGCGACGGCGCCGACCAGGCCGAACTTGGTGAGGATCCAGCGGCGGCGGCTGATGCCCTGGGTCCAGACCAGCCGGTGGGTGCCGTTCTCCACCTCCCGGGCGACCAGCGGGGAGCCGAAGAAGAGGCCCACCAGGACCGGCAGCAGGACGAAGAGGATGGCGAGGAAGAGCATCGCGCCGTACTGGTTCTCGAAGCGCTGGCTGAGCGACTCGCAGCCGCCGCCGGAGACGAGTTGGGTGCCGCCCAGCTTGCGCAGGCACGCCCCGAGTCCGGAGTCCTCGAAGGTGGACCGCATGCCGAGGCCGGTGGGGATCAGGGCGGCGGCCAGGACGGCGAGGGCGATCGCCGTCCAGAGCGCCTGCTTGCGGTGTTGACGCCAGGTCAGCCAGATCATGCGGCCACCTCCGGGAGGGCGGCGGTGCCGGTGCTGCGGGTGTCCGCGGCGCCCAGGTAGGCGAGGACGAGGTCCTCCAGGGTGACGTCGTGCACGGCCCACCGGTCGGTGTCGACCGGGCCGTCGGTGCGGACCAGCAGGGTGGACTGCCGTTCGGTGTGGCTGGCCCGGATCACCGCCGCCACTCCGGGCACCGCGGCGCCGTCGGCGACCCGCGGGCCGACCAGCCGGCAGTGGGTGGCGAGCAGGTCGTCCACCGCGCCGGAGAGCTGGACGTGGGCGGTCTGCAGGACGATCAGGTGGTCGCAGACCCGTTCGAGGTCGGCGAGCAGGTGGGAGGAGAGCAGCACGGTGGTGCCGTACTCGCCGACCGCACCCATCAGGGCCTGCATGAACTCGTGCCGGGCCAGCGGGTCGAGGGCGGCCACCGGCTCGTCCAGGAGCAGCAGCCGGGGCTTCTTGGCCAGCGCCAGGGCGAGCGCGACCTGGGCGCGCTGGCCGCCGGACAGCTTGCCGACCGGCTTGTCGGCCGCAATGCCGAGCCGGGTGAGCCGCTCACGGGCGATCGCCGAGTCCCAGCGGCGGTTGAGCCGGCTGCCCATGGTGATCAGCTCGGTGGCGGTGAAGTCCGGGTAGAGCGGGGTGTCCTGGGCGACGAACCCCAGGTCGGCCAGGGCGTCGATGTTGTCCCGCGGGTCCCGGCCGAAGACGCGGACCTGTCCGGCGTCGGGCTGCAGCAGGCCGACGGCGAGGTGGAGCAGGGTGGACTTGCCGGCTCCGTTGGGGCCGACCAGGGCGGCGATCCGCCCGGCGGGGAGCTGTAGCGAGCAGCCCCGGAGTGCCCAGGTCTGGCCGTAGCGCTTGCCCAACCCGTCTGTCTGCAAAGCGACTTCCGTCATGTGTTCCCCCAAGGATGCGGTCTGGCGGGATGTCGTACGGGCTAGCCGGTGTGCCGGCTGCCGTGCCGGCCGTCGCCCGGTGGCGTCCGGTCGAACGTGGCCCGCGTGGTGGTGTCGATCAGTGCGGTGATGTCCTCGCGGGCGAGTCCGGCCTCCTGCGCCTTGCGCAGCCAGGTCACCAGCTCGTCGCGCAGTTCCGCCTGGTTGGCCAGCGAAGGTCCGGCCAGGGTGCGGACCAGGAACGTCCCCACCCCGGGCCGGCCCTCGGCGAGCCCCTCCAACTCCAGCTCCCGGTAGGCCTTGAGCACGGTGTTGGGGTTGATCGCCAGGGACTGCGCCACATCGCGCACCTTGGGCAGCCGGTCCCCCGGCTGCGCCAGTCCGACGCGCAGCGCCTGCTTCACCTGAAGCACCAGCTGCATGTACGTGGCCACCCGCGAGCGGCCGTCGAGCACGAACTCGATCACCAGTTGTTCTCCTGTCCTACGACAGTAAGACAGGATAGACGTGCGTCAGTCAAGTGGTGGGAGGGAAAGCTGAATTGCCGCCGGTCAGCGGGGTCTGACGAGGAGTCCGCCGGTTCGCTCGGCGCGCCCGGGCCCGCGGGGTCCGGCCGCCCGTACGGCCGGCGGCCGGAGCTGCGGGGCGGTCAGTGCAGGGACAGCGCGTCGCCCACGGCGAGCCGGCCGGGGGCGGCGACCCCGGCGAGCGCGTCCAGCCGGGCCTCGTGGGCCTGGGCGATGGCCTTGAGGATCTCGGGGGCGTGCGGCAGCCCGGGCTGGGCGGCGGTGGTCATCGCGCAGCGCTCGCTGGACCGGACGAAGGAGAGCCGCGCGCCGGAGCGGGAGCCGGTCCGGCCCTCGCGGCCGAACCACGTGTCCTCGACGAACGGCGGGGTGCCGGGCGGGGTGCGCACCAGGACGTTGGGCCGGAAGCGGCGGACGTCCACGACGGCGGACGGCGCGGCCTCGGCCACCCAGTCGAGGGTGGCGGTGGTGAGCACGCTGACCGGGAGCTGGTCGAAGTGCGAGACGGCGTCCTCGCGGGCGAGTTCGACGTCGTCGCGCTGGAGGTAGGCGCGCAGGAAGGCGGTCGGGTCGGCGACCGGACCGCCCAGCGGGTCGAACAGCTCGGGGCCGTCCAGACGGTGGCCGAGCCGGGAGGAGAGCCGGAGCAGGCCGTCCATCCGCCGGAACCGGCGGGTGTTCTTGCCGGAGCCGAGCTTGCCGTTGGCGTCGCGCACGGCGTAGAGGCGGTCGCCCGCGAGCCCGCGGTCGTCCACCTCGACGGAGTCGAGCCGCTCGCCGCCGGTGGACTTCACGGGGTAGCGCCAGAGCTGCTCGATCACTCCGATGATCTCTGCCATGGCCGGACAGCGTACCGGCGTACGCCGGGGATGGTCTAGACCAAGTGCCCTTCGGGCCAAGCGGTTCGGCAGATCGGGTCGGTCGCTCCCGGCAGGTCCGGGCTGAGCCGGGGCGGTCCGCGGTCACCCCAGCCGGGCCACCGCCCGGACCGGCGCCCCGTCGGCTGCCACCAGCCGGATCGGGAAGAGCGAGATCTCGACCGGGAGCCCGGCCCGCTGCGCCTCCAGCAGCGCCCGCAGATCGGTCAGGTTCTCGGCGATGACCCCGCCGCCGGGCGCGCCGAGCAGGATCCGGTGCGCGGCCAGGGTGGGCTCGTCGGCGGCCGGCTGGTCGTGCTCGTCGGTGAGGTCGGCGAGCAGCGCGGCCACCGCCGGGTCGCCGGGCCCCGGGTCGGGCGTGGGGTCGACGCTGAGCGCGTCCACGCCGACCGTCCGCACCCCGGCGGCGACGATCGCCTCGGCCGCGCCGGCGGACAGGCTGGGGTGGGCGAGATAGGTGTCGGTGCCCCAGTGCCGGGCCCACCCGGTGGCCAGCAGCAGGACGGTGCCCTCGCCGGCGTGCTCCAGCGCGGGCGCGAGCTGCTCGGCGGTCACCTCCGAGCGCGGCTCCAGGCCGCGCAGGTCGGCGACGACCGCGGGGCCGGTGAACCGCTCCAGCGGCAGGCCGTCCAGGGTGGGCCAGGTGACGTCCACGTGGTACGGCGCGTCCACATGGGTGCCGGACTGCGAGCCGAGGTGCAGGGCCAGCACGTTCACCCCGGCGGTCGCGGTGGTGAGCGCGGGTTCCAGGACGACGGCCGGGTCGCCGGGGTAGACCGGCATCGCGGTGGTCACCTGATGGGTGAGGTCGACGAGGGTCGCTGCCATGGCACCCATCCTCCCAGGAGGGCGCCGGGGCCGGGTGGGCCGCGTGAGGATAGAAAGTAAGCACTATGGAAAAGCCGAACCAGCCAGTCCGTCAGCCCTGGGTCGTGGGAGTGTCCGGCGCGTCCGGCACGCCCTACGCCGCTTCCGTGATCCGCGCGCTGCTCGCCGCCGGCGAGGCCGTGGACCTCGTGGTGAGCCGCGCCGCGCGGCTCACCATCCTCGACGAGACCGGCATCTCCTTCCGCGACGCGCACTGGCGCACGGACCTCGCCGCCTGGCTGGCCCTCCCGGAGGACGGCCTGGACGACGTCCGGTACTGGCCCGCCGGGGACTTCGCGGCCGGCCCGTCCAGCGGCTCGTACCCGGCCAAGGGCATGCTGGTCGTCCCCGCGACCACCGGTGCGGTGGCCGGCATCGCGCTCGGCCTGAGCAAGGACCTGCTCCAGCGGGTCGCCAGCGTCACCCTCAAGGAGCGCCGCCCCCTGGTGGTCTGCGTCCGCGAGGCACCACTCAACGGGGTGACGCTGAAGCACCTGGTGGAGCTGGACGCGCAGGGCGCCGTCGTGCTCCCCGCCTCGCCCGGCTTCTACGCCGGCGGCTCCACCGTCCGTGAGCTGGTCGACTTCGTGGCCGGGCGGGTGCTGGACGCCGTCGGCGTGCCGCACGCGCTGTACCGGCGCTGGGAGGGCGAGTTGGGCGCGGCCGCCCGGGAGGGCGACCGGCCGGCCTGACGACATGGGTCCGTCGGCCCGAGGGGGAGTGGGGAGCCGGCAGTCGGGAGAGTATGTTCTCTGCGATATCCGGGTTGGTCCGAGCATGGCACCTTTGAATCCGGATAATGATCTGTGGGTCTGGTGAGGTTCGGAAGGACGCGGACGGTATATGGACACGGTGGACAGACAGCTCATCCAGGCGCTCCGGGAGAACGGCCGTGCGTCCTACGCCGAGCTGGGCCGACTGGTCGGCCTCTCCGGCCCGAGCGTCACGGACCGCATCAACCGGCTGGAACAGGCCGGCGTGATCACCGGCTACCGCGCGACGGTCAACCCGGCCTCGCTCGGTTTCGGTGTCACGGCCCTGATCGGACTCCAACTCACCGACGCGGCCGACCACGAGGACGTCGCGTTCCGGCTGAAGGACCTCGGCGAGGTCGAGGACTGCTGGTTCATCGCCGGTGACGACTCGTACATGCTCAAGGTCCGGGTGCCGGACGTCGAGGGCCTGGAGTCGGCGGTGAAGCGGATCTCCGGGACGAAGGGTGTGGCCCGTACCCGTACGACCGTCGTACTCTCCACCAAATGGGAGAGCCGGGTGAGCGAGCTGCCGCTCGCCGAAGGGGAGTGACGGCGATGGCACTGGTCGGTCTGGAGGAGCTGCACGCGGCCCGGGAGCGGATCGCGGGGGTCGCGGTGCGCACCCCGCTGGTCCCCGCCCCCTGGGCGAACGACGGCGAGCGGCGGCTCTGGCTCAAGCCGGAGAACCTCCAGCCGACCGGGGCCTTCAAGACCCGCGGCGCGTACAACCGGCTCGCCGCGCTGAGCGGGGCCGAGCGCGCCCGCGGGGTGGTCGCCCAGTCCAGCGGCAACCACGCGCAGGCGGTGGCGTACGCGGCGGAGCTGCTCGGCATCAAGGCCGTGATCGTGATGCCGGACACCTCGCCGGCGGTCAAGGTCGAGGGCACCAGGTCGTTCGGCGCCGAGGTGCTGCTGGTGTCGCCGGAGGAGCGGGACACGGTGCCCGGCGAGCTGGCCGAGCGGCACGGCTACGTCTGGGTGCCGCCGTACGACGACCCGTTCATCATCGCGGGCCAGGGCACCGTGGGCCTGGAGATCGCCGAGGACGCCCCGGCGGAGCTGGACACCGTCCTCGTCCCCGTCAGCGGCGGCGGGCTGATCTCCGGCACGGCGGCCGCGCTCAAGCTGACCCGTCCGGGCGTGCGGGTGATCGGTGTCGAGCCCGAGCTGGCCGCCGACGCCCGGGAGAGCCTGCGGACCGGCGAGCGGGTGGCCTGGCCGGTCGCCGACACGTACCGGACCATCGCCGACGGGCTGCGCACCCCCTCGGTGGGCGAGCTGCCCTTCCAGCACCTCACCGCCTACGTGGACGACATCGTCACCGTCACCGAGGACGAGATCCGCGCGACGGTGGCGCTGCTGGCCCGGCGCGGCCGGCTGGTCGCCGAGCCGTCCGGCGCGGTCGCCCCGGCGGCGTACTTCCACCGGGCGGCCGAGACCGGCGGACGGCACACGGCCGCCGTGGTGAGCGGCGGGAACATCGAACCGGCGTTGCTCGCGGAGCTGCTCGCGGACTGAGCGCCACAGGGGCGTACGCTCGTTCCGGCAAGGAATCGAAGTCGGAGGAGGCGGGGCACCGCATGGACGCAGGGCTCAAGCGCGAGCTGGAGGCGAAGGTCTACGCGGGTGAGCGGCTGACCCGCGAGGACGGGATCGCGCTCTACGAGAGCGACGACCTGGCCTGGCTGGGCGGCCTGGCCCACCACGTGCGGACGCGGAAGAACGGCGACGTCGTCCACTTCAACGTCAACCGCCACCTCAACATGACCAACGTGTGCAGCGCGTCCTGCGCCTACTGCTCGTTCCAGCGCAAGCCGGGCGAGAAGGACGCGTACACGATGCGCATCGAGGAGGCCGTCCGCCTCGCCAAGGCGATGGAGGTGGACTCCCTCACCGAGCTGCACATCGTCAACGGTCTCCACCCGACCCTCCCGTGGCGCTACTACCCGCGTTCGCTGCGGGAGCTGAAGGCGGCGCTGCCGAACGTCTCGCTGAAGGCCTTCACCGCCACCGAGATCCACTGGTTCGAGCGGATCAGCGGCCTGCCCGCCGACGAGATCCTGGACGAGCTGATCGACGCCGGCCTGGAGTCGCTCACCGGCGGCGGCGCGGAGATCTTCGACTGGGAGGTCCGCCAGCACATCGTCGACCACGACACCCACTGGGAGGACTGGTCGCGGATCCACCGCCTCGCCCACAGCAAGGGCCTCAAGACGCCGGCCACCATGCTGTACGGCCACATCGAGGAGCCCCGCCACCGGGTCGACCACGTGCTGCGGCTGCGCGAGCTGCAGGACGAGACCGGCGGCTTCCAGGTCTTCATCCCGCTGCGCTACCAGCACGACTTCCACGACTCCAAGGACGGCGTCGTGCGCAACAAGCTGATGGCCCGTACCGAGATGGCCACCGGCGCCGAGGCACTGAAGACCTTCGCGGTCTCCCGGCTGCTCTTCGACAACGTCCCGCACGTCAAGGTCTTCTGGGTGATGCACGGCGTCACCACCGCCCAGCTGGCGCTCAGCCACGGTGCGGACGACATGGACGGCTCGGTGGTCGAGTACAAGATCACCCACGACGCGGACAACTTCGGCACCCCGAACAAGCTCGGCCGGGACGACCTGCTGGGCCTGATCCGCGACGCCGGCTTCCGGCCGGTGGAGCGCAACACCCGCTACGAGGTCATCCGCGAGTACGACGGTCCCGACCTCGGCCGTCGCGAGACCCCGCAGGCGATGCGCCTCTGACCCCGCGGCCCCGCAGGGGGCCTCCGCGACCGGCGGTTCCCGCCGTCGCCACCCCGTCGCGATCCCGTCGCCCGGGCCGCCCGCCGGCCCGGGCGACGGCTTCTTCACGGGCTCGACACAGACCCCGGGTTTCCCAACGGGGCCTCGGTTTGGCAGGATCGGCCGCATGTCCGGTTCCGATCGCTCCACCGCGTACCCGTCGTACGAGCCGGTGTACGAGGTGCCGCAGCAGCCGTACGGCGGTCACCAGCAGCCGTTCCCGCAGCAGTACGAGGCGCCGCACGCGGGCCCGTACGGGTACCAGGACGTTCCGGGCGGCGTGCCGTCCGGGTACCGCAGCCTCGCCGAGCACGACGTCTACGACCAGCCGTTCCAGGCGTCTCCGGCGGAGCCGGAGGACCTGGCGGCCGGACCGGAGCCGTCGGCCCGGCCCCGGTCGGTGCCCGCTCCCGCCGCGGCCCCCGCCGGGTCCCGGGCGGCCGCCCGGGGTCACCGCCGCAAGCCCAAGAAGAAGCGCACCGGCCGGGCCGTCACCGCCGGCACCGCCCTGCTGCTCGCCGCCGCCGCGGGCTGGTACACGGTCGGCCAGGACGCCGCGAGGACGGGCGTGACCAGCGCCGACGGCCCCGGCCCGGACGCCGTCGCCGCCCCGGACCGCTCCACCGCCCAGACGGTGACCGACCAGGCCTCCCCGACCGCCGCCCCCGCCGCCCCGGCCGCCGACGCACGGCACACCGAGGAGCCCGCCGCCGACCGCAGCGAGGCCCGCGCGGACGGCTCGGTGGCCGCCATACCGGGCCTCGGCCCCGGCTTCGCCGCCCGGATACCCGTCGAGACCACCCAGGTCGTCTTCGCCTCCGGCGAGGGCAAGGACACCAACAAGGCCGTGGTCACGCTCTGGACCCGCACCGCCGAGGGCCGATGGCTGGCCGGCGAGACCTGGCAGGGCCACAACGCGTTCAAGGGCTGGACCACCGATCACAACGAGGGCGACCTGCGCAGCCCCATCGGCGTCTTCTCGCTCACCGACGCCGGCGGCCGCAAGGCCGACCCGGGCAGCAAGCTCCCGTACGACAAGGACGCCAACTTCGTGGTCTCCGGCCGGGGCTTCGCCGGCGAGCAGCTCGCCGGTTCCTTCGACTACGTGGTCGCGATCGACTACAACCGGGTGCCCGGCAACTCCCCGCTCGACCCGCGCCGCCCCAACGGCTCGACCAAGGGCGGCGGCATCTGGATCCACGTCGACCACGGGGGCCCGACGCACGGCTGCATCTCCGTCCCGGAGGAGAAGATGGCGCAGCTCATCCGGACCCTGGACCCGGCCGCCCGCCCGGTGATCGTGATGGGTGACGCCGCCTCGCTGGCCGTCTGAGCACGCCGTCCGGGGCCCGGCCGGCCCCGTCGGTGTCCCGCGGCGGCCCGGGCACGCCCCAGTCGCCGCAACGGTCCTTGTCGGTCTCCTACAGCATCCCGGCACGGATCCTGTAGCCGGTCACGCCCGACTGACCAGCGGGTAACCGGGTTGAGTGGGCAGTATGACCGGTTCGCGCATCGTGGCACTCGGCCACTACCAGCCCCCCAAGGTCCTCACCAACGACGACCTGGCGAAGCTGGTCGCCACCGACGACGAGTGGATCCGCAGTCGGGTGGGCATCCGGACGCGCCACATCGCCGAGGGCGAGACCGTGGTCGACCTGGCCACCGAGGCGGCGCAGAAGGCGCTGGCCAACAGCGGGCGGTCGGCGGCCGACGTCGACCTGGTCGTGGTCGCCACCTGCACCGCGGTGGAGCGCAGTCCCAACACGGCCGCCGCCGTCGCCGCCCGCCTCGGCGTGCGCGCGCCCGCCGCCTACGACATCAACACGGTCTGCTCGGGCTTCTCGTACGCGCTGGCCACCGCCGACCACGCGATCCGGGCCGGCGCGGCGCGGCTGGCGCTGGTGATCGGCGCGGAGCGGATGTCGGACACCATCGACTGGACCGACCGGTCCACCTGCGTGATCTTCGGCGACGGCGCCGGCGCGGCGCTGGTCGAGGCCCAGGAGGAGGGGGCCGAGCCGGGCATCGGCCCGGTGGTCTGGGGCTCGGAGCCTGAGCGGGGCGACGCCGTGGTGATCACCGGCTGGGATCCGGTGATCAGCCAGCAGGGCCAGTCGGTGTTCCGCTGGGCCACCACCCAGATCGCCCCGCTGGCCCGGGAGGCCTGCGCGAAGGCCGGTGTCGACCCGTCCGAGCTGAAGGGCTTCGTGCCGCACCAGGCGAACCTGAGGATCATCGACGCGATCGCGTCCCGGCTGGGCATCACCGACGCGGTGGTCGCCCGGGACGTGGTGGACTCGGGCAACACCTCGGCCGCGTCCATCCCGCTGGCCTTCTCCAAGCTGGTCGAGCGCGGCGAGCTGGCGCCGGGCGACCCGGTGCTGCTGTTCGGCTTCGGCGGCGGCCTCGCGTACGCGGGCCAGGTGGTCCGCTGCCCCTGAGCGGGCGGGAGCGGCCCGGAGCGGGCACCGAGAGCCCCTGGACCGGCCCGAGGCCGTCCGGGGGCTCCGCCGTGTCCCCGGGGGCTCACCGAGGGCCTGCCGGGGCCTGTGGGGCCCTACTGGGCCTACCGGGGGCCCGGTGGGGCCGGCCGGGGCCCGCGGTGGCCCGCGGTGGCCCAGTGAGGGCCCGGGCCCCGGTCGGGCCCGGGAACACGTATGCCGGTGGGCGGGCACCCCAGCACGGGGTGCCCGCCCACCGGCATGTCGTGGCGCGCTGCGGACCGCCGGCGGACCTCCCCCGAGGACACGGCCGCCGTCCGTCGTACCCCGGACAGGAGGCCGGGGCCGCGCGAAGCGGAAGGGTGGTTGGAGTGGATCGGTCTACTTGGGCGCCTTCTTGCCGGTGACACCCAGGTACACCAGGGGAGCGAGGTTGGGCTTGAGGTCCTTGACCTTGACGCCCCAGGAGGTGAAGGCCTTCTGGTGCTCGGCCGCGGAGGCGAGCAGCGAGACCAGTGACCCGGCGACCGCTGCCGGATCCAGTGACTTGTCGGCCTGGCCCTTCGCCTGGAGTTCCTTGACGGCTTCCGTGAGCGGCTTGGCGACCGCGTTGAGGACGGTCATGCGGATCTTGAAGAACCGCTTGTCCCCTTCGGCGGCACCGAGCGTGACCACTCGGAGAATGGCGTCGTTCTTGCGCCAGAAGGCGAGGAATCCGTCGACCAGTTCTTCCGAAGTGGCCGTGCCGGACTTCCCTGCCCAGGACTTTCCGGCCACCAGCTCTTTGAGGGTGTCGGCGTCCTTGGCCATTTCCTCGGCGATTTCGAGGACAGCGCCCTCGACATCCGGGAAGTACTGGTAGAAGGTCGCGGGGGAGGTACCCGCCATACGGGCGACGTCGATGACCTTGACGTCCCGATAGGGCGACGTGCTGAGCATCTCGCGGAGGCAGTCGAGCAGCTTCTGCCGCGTCTCCTGTCCGCGTCGCCCGGCGACGCGACCGTCGACGGTGCGAACTTGTCCTGTCATGCCGTCAGCTTACCGTGGCACGATCTTGGCGCGATTCGGTGATGCGACTATTACTCCGCACGGGGGTTGGTATAGGCGGCTGAAGCACTTCGGACGGATATTCATCCCGCCCCCGGAGGCGTCTTTGGCGCCCCCCCGTGTGCTTTTGACGCCACAGGGTGACGACCCCTCCGCTGAGGGGTGGTCGAGTAACGGAGCGTGACGATTACGGTTCGGGTGTGACCTGCCCCGCTCGGGGGCTCCGGGCGTGTCGGCGGCAAGCCGCGGCCGGAGCGGACGTCAGAATCCGGCCGTTCCTGCGGCACTGACCGGGCAGTGGGCCGCCGGACCGGCACTGAACGCCGGTGGGCGGGGGAGGTTGGAGTTGCACCCGGCGGCATTGGACAATCAGGTCCGGCACCACGCGGCGGGTGTCCGGCACCACGCGGGCGGTGCGGAAACGGGGAGGTGGCAGCGGGTGGACCAGCTGACGGCGCACGATCCGAGGCGAATCGGGCCCTTCGAGGTACTGGGGCGGCTCGGCGCGGGCGGAATGGGCCTGGTCTACCTGGCGCGCTCCGCGTCCGGCCGGCGGGTGGCGATCAAGACCGTCCGGGGGGAGTTGGCGGAGGACGAGCTGTTCCGGGTCCGGTTCGCCCGGGAGATCGAGGCGGCCAAGACGGTCGGCGGGTTCTACACCGCCGCCGTGGTCGACGCGGACGCGGACGCCCGGGTGCCCTGGCTGGCCACCGCCTACGTGCCGGCCCCGTCCCTGGAGGACCTGGTCACCGACTGCGGGCCGCTGCCGGCCGGGGCGGTGCGCTGGCTGGTCGCCGGCATCGCCGAGGCGCTGCAGTCCATCCACGCGGCCGGGCTGGTCCACCGCGACCTCAAGCCCTCCAACGTGCTGGTGGTCGAGGACGGCCCCCGGGTGATCGACTTCGGCATCGCCGCCGGCGTCTCCAGCACCCGGCTGACCATGACCAACGTGGCGGTCGGCACCCCGGCGTACATGTCGCCGGAGCAGGCCCGGGACAGCAGGGGCGTCACCGGCGCCAGCGACGTCTTCTCGCTCGGGTCGCTCCTGGTCTTCTGCGCCACCGGCCACCCGCCCTACCGGGGCGCGAACCCGGTCGAGACGGTGTTCCAGCTGCTGCGCGAGCAGCCCGACCTCTCCGGCCTGCCGGCCGAGCTGGTCGACCTGGTCCGGGCCTGCATGCGGCCCGCTCCCGAGCACCGGCCGACCCCGGAGCAGATCCAGGCCGAACTGGCCCCGCACCTGTTCTCCCGGGACGACGCCTCCGGCGAGGCCGGGGACTGGCTGCCGCCCAACGCGCTGGCCATGATCGAACGCAAGCGCGGTCGCCGGCAGCCCCCGCCGGTCGTCGTGCCGGCCGCCCCCGTGCAGCCGCCCGTCGCCCCGCCGGTGCCGCAGCCGCACCACCAGGTCCCGCCGCAGGGTCACGGGCAGGACGACCCGCGCACCCGGCCGGGCGGGCGTCACGCCCCGCCGCAGGCCGGGCCGGTGCACACCACGCCGCTCGGCCAGGACCCGGAGCCGGCCACCGAGAAGCTGGCCGCGCCCCGCCGCCACCGCGCGCCGGTCGCCGAGGAGAGCGCCGTCGAGGTGCGGCTGTCCGGCGCCTCGGTGCGGATAGGGCCCGGGCCGCGCGCCGAGCAGGCCGGCTCGGGCGCGGCGCCGGCCGAGACCGACTGGGTCCGCCGGATCACCCCGCCCCCGGCCCGGGCGGCCCGCTGGCGGCCCTGGCGGTTCCGGATGTCCAACGACGTCTGGGGCACGCCGGTGGTCGCCGACGGCACCCTGTTCGTCTCCAGCTTCGAGGTGCACGCGCTGGACATCGCCTCCGGGCAGCGCCGCTACAAGACCCGGGACGTCGCCTGGGCGCTCGCGGTGGACGCCGGCCGGGTGCACGCCGCCGACGGCCCCCACCTGTACACGGTGGACGTCGCGGACGGCGCCGAGCGCTGGCGGCACTCGCTCGACGGCTGGGTGTACTCGCTGGACGCCGCCGACGGCGTGCTCTGTTGCGGGATCCGGGGCGGCGGCGTGCAGCTGCGCTCGGCGGCCGGCGGCGCCGAGCTGTGGCGCGCCGACGACGCCCAGCAGGACTACGAGAACCCGCAGTCCGGCCCGGCCCTGGTGGGGGGCGCGGCCTACTACTACGGCGGCGGGCGGCTGCGCTGCGTCGACCCGCGCGGCGCCGGCCTGCGCTGGTCGGTCCCGGTCGGCGAGGACGTGCCGTCCCGCCCGGCCGAGCGCGCCGGGGTGCTGTACGTGACGGCCGGTACCCGGGTCTACGCGCTGGACGCGGCGAGCGGCGCCGAGCGGTGGCGGTTCGAGGCCCCGGTGGTGCTGTTCACGCCGCCCGTGCTGGACGCCGACGCGGTCTACGTCGCCGACTACCTCGGCACGGTGTACGCGCTGGACGCGGCCACCGGGCGGGACCGCTGGCGCGCGGCCACCGGCAACCGGCAGGGCGCCGAGCCGGTGGTGGTCGGCGACGGCATGGTGCTGGTCGGCAGCGGCGAGGTGCTGTACGCCTTCGAGGCGGCCACCGGGCGGGAGCGCTGGCGGTACGCGGCCCGGGGCGAGATCGTCGGCTCCCCGGCCGTCGCCGACGGGCTGGTCCACCTCGGCAGCCGGGACCACTCGCTGCACACCCTGGACCTGGCCGGCGGCCGGCTGCGCTGGGAGCTGGGGACCAAGGGCGAGCTGACCGGCTCGCCGGTGGCGGTCGGCGGGAAGGTGTTCGTCGGCTCCAAGGACCGCTGCGTCTACGCGCTGGACGCGTTCTACGGGACGGCGGTGCCCTCGCACTGACCCGGTGCGCCCGGGAGGGCCGGGAGGGCCGCGCCCGGGGGCCGGGTCTCGGCCTCGCGGCCCTGGGCCCGGGCTAGGGCCGGCGGCGGGCCTCCGGGTGGCGCGCGCACCAGCCCTCCCAGGCCGAGGCGACCATCTCCTCGACCCCGTGGCGGGCGGTCCAGCCCAGCTCGCGGTGGATCAGGTCGGCCGAGGCCACCACCCGGGCCGGGTCGCCGGCGCGGCGCGGGGCGTACTCCGGAGTGGTGTCGTAGCCGGTGACCCGGCCGATGACGTCCAGCACCTCCCGGACGCTGACGCCCTCGCCGCGGCCGATGTTGAGGACCAGGCGGGTCTCGCCGGCCGGGTCGGCGGAGAGCCGCCGGGCCGCCGCCACGTGGGCCGAGGCGATGTCGGAGACGTGGATGAAGTCGCGCACGCAGGTGCCGTCGGGGGTCGGGTAGTCGGCGCCGAAGACCCGCGGGGCCAGGCCGGCGGTGAGCCGTTCGAAGACCATCGGGATCAGGTTGAGGACGCCCGCGTCGGAGAGCTCCGGCGAGGCGGCGCCGGCGACGTTGAAGTAGCGCAGCGAGACCGTGGACAGGCCGTGCGCCCGGCCGGCGGAGGAGACCAGCCACTCGCCGGCCAGCTTGGTCTCGCCGTACGGGTTCATCGGCGCGCAGGGGGCGGACTCGGTGACCAGGTCGACGTCCGGCATGCCGTAGACGGCGGCGGAGGAGGAGAGGAGGAAGCGCCGCACCCCGGCGTCGACGACCGCCTCCAGCACGGTCTGCAGGCCGGCCAGGTTCTCCCGGTAGTAGTGGAACGGCCGCTCGACCGACTCGCCGACCTGCTTCTTGGCGGCGAAGTGCAGCACCCCGCGCACGTCGTGGCCGTGCAGCGCCGCGTCCACGGCGGGCCGGTCCAGCGTGGAGCCCTCGACGAGGACGACCCCCTCCGGCAGCCCGCTGCGGTTCCCGGTACTGAGGTCGTCCAGCACCACGACCCGCTCGCCCGACGCCACGAGCTGCTGCACCACGTGGGTGCCGATGTATCCGGCACCACCGGTGAGCAACCAAGTCATGCCCGAGATCCTAGGCGTTCCCGCTCCCCCGGTACGCAGCGGGCGAGTCGGCACGGCTATTCGGACATTTCGGTGAAATGCTGACAAAGATCTCTGCGCCATGTCCGTGTACCGAGGGAGCCGGAGGCCGTCACCGTGAACCGCAAGAAGGAGCCCACCCGTCCGATCCCGGCCGGACCGCGTCCGACCGGACCGAAGGCGTTCGCCGGGAGGCCGCTCGCTCCGGGTGCGGTCGCCGCGCTGACCGCCCTGGCGCTGGCCGCTCCCGCGCTGGCCGGGTGCAGCAGCGGTTCCTCCTCGTCGTCCACCTCCCCGGCCTCCTCCTCCGCTCCCTCGTCGTCCCCGTCGGGCGCCCGGGCGGGCGGCGCCAACCAGCTCCAGGACGACTACCAGCGGGTGATCAAGGACGTCCTGCCCTCGGTGGTGCAGATCACCACCGCCACCGGCCTCGGCTCCGGGATCGTCTACGACGACAAGGGCGACATCGTCACCAACGCCCACGTGGTCGGTTCGGCCACCACCTTCGCCGTCACGCTGGTCAACAGCAGCAAGCCGCTGGACGCCACCCTGGTCGCCAGCTACCCGGAGTCCGACCTCGCGGTGATCAGGCTGAGCAGCCTGCCGGGAGGTCTCAGGCCGGCCGCCTTCGCGGACTCCACCAAGGTCGAGCTGGGTCAGATCACCCTCGCCATGGGCAGCCCGCTCGGACTCTCCAGCAGCGTCACCCAGGGCATCGTCTCGGCCACCGGCCGGACCGTCTCCGAACCGAGCGGCGGCGGCTCGCCCGGCGCCACCATCGGCAACATGGTGCAGACCTCGGCCGCGATCAACCCCGGCAACAGCGGGGGCGCACTGGTGGACCTGAACAGCCGGGTGATCGGCATCAACACCCTCGCCGCCACCGAGCCCGAGGCCAACGGGGCCGCCGCCCCCGGCATCGGCTTCGCCATCCCGGCGTCCACCGTGACCGGCATCGCCGACCAGCTGATCAAGGACGGCAAGGTCACCAACTCCGGCCGCGCCGCGCTCGGCATCACCGCCCGGACCTTCTTCGACCAGAGCTTCCAGCCGGCGGGCGCCGCCGTGGTGGCCGTCGCCCCCGGCGGCCCGGCCGCCTCTGCGGGCCTCCAGCCCGGGGACGTGATCACGAAGATCGGCGACACCGAGGTCACCTCGCTGAACTCGCTCACCACCGCGCTGGCCTCGCTCGCCCCGGGCAGCAAGGTCACCGTCACCTACACCCGGGACGGCCGGAGCGGGACGACCGAGGTCACCCTCGGCACCCTGGAGACGCCGTAGGGCGTCCCCCGAGCCCCCGGGCGGCGGCCGGCCCGTACACCGCGCAAGGGTTCGCGGGCCGCCGCCGTCCGGGCACCGGTCGTCCGGGCACCAGTCGTCCGGGCACCGGTCGTCCGGGCACCGGTGAAACCGGGCCCCGTCGCCGGGAGGCGACGGGGCCCGGGTGGGTTTCCGGCCGGAGGTTCCCGCTCAGCGCCGGGCGGTGCGGGTCCGCCAGGGGAGCTCGATCGTCACCGTGGTCGGGCCGCCGTGCGGGCTCTCCACCAGGAAGACGCCGTCCACCGCCTGGATGCGCTCGGCCAGGCCGCCCAGGCCGCTGCCCGGGTAGGGCGCGGCGCCGCCCTTGCCGTTGTCCTGGACCAGCACCATCAGCTGGTCGCCGGCCCGCCAGACGTCCACCGTCGCGGAGCGGGCACCGGAGTGCTTGGAGACGTTGGTCAGCAGCTCGCTGACGGTGAAGTACGCGATGCCCTCGACCGCCGAGTCCGGCCGCTCGGCCGCCCCGTCCCGGCCCTTCAGGTCGACGTGCACCTTGACCCCCTCCGGCACCGTGCAGCGGGCCGCCACCGAGGAGAGCGCCGCGTCCAGGCCGCGGTCGGTGAGCACCGCCGGGTGGATGCCGCGGGCCAGGTCGCGCAGCTCCTGGAGGGCGATCTTCACCTCGCCGTGCGCGTTGCCGACCATCTTCGCGGCGGCGGCCACGTCCTCCGGCGACTCGGTCTCCTGCAGCCGCTCCTTCGCCATGCCGAGGTCCATCGCCAGGGCCACCAGCCGGGCCTGGGCGCCGTCGTGCAGGTCGCGCTCGATCCGGCGCAGGTCGGCGGCGGCGGTGTCGACCACGGTGCCGCGGTCGTCCTCCAGCTCGCGCACCCGCTCGGAGAGCGCCCCCCGGTAGAGCAGGGTCTCCACCAGCATCCGGTCCACCTCCGACTGGTAGCGGACCACCCACGGCAGGACCGGCCAGCCGACCAGGACGCAGACCAGCGTCAGGGTGAAGCTGAGGATGCCCCAGGGCATCATCAGCACGTAGTAGAGGGCCGAGCGCCAGGAGAGCGCGTCGGTCAGCTGGGCGATCGCGAAGCCGGTGATTCCCGGGCGGCGGCGCTGCACCGGCTCCGGCTCGTGCACCCCGGAGTTGTACAGGGACCGGGCCCGGCGGCGGGCGAACCCGCCCATGGCCCGGCAGCCGGCCAGCCCGGCGGCGAGCAGCGGCAGGCCGATCACGGTGACCGACAGCCCCAGGCCCACGGAGAGCGTCACGATCGTGAAGACGAACCCCGCGATGCCGATCGGCAGGTTCAACAGCAGCTGCCCGACCTGCCGCCACATCCGCGCGCCGTACAGCGGGGCGCGCTCCGCCGGCACGTCCCGCTCCTTCGTGCCGTCCGCGGCTCGGCGGTGCAATGGCTTCATCTCGGTCTACCGTCCCTCTCGGTCGAGCTGGTGATCCAAGCTTCGCCGGTCCGGGTCGCACGATGCCATGGGGGTGATACGTCTTCCCGGGCGGGGGTTATCCCCACCCCGTCCGAGGTGGGGCGGCGATACCGGGCGTCCACCGGATGTCCACCGGCCGTCTTGCGGATCGGGCAGGGTACGGGGTACCTGTGCGGTGCACTTAGACTCACGCTCTGGCGATGGTTATGAGCGTGTAAAGAGACGTCGTAGAACTGCCCTGCGGGCGGTTTCCACGGCCGATGTGGAGGCGAGGGCATGGAGGGGCAGCAGGCGGCTGTCGCCGCGGCCGACCCGGCGGCCGGCAGCGGCTACTTCGACGCGTACGCCGCGATGGGCCTGCTCGCCGTCGTCGGCGTGCTCTTCGTCGTCGTGGCGTTCACCGCGAACCGCCTGCTGCGGCCGGTGGTGTACTCGCCCGAGAAACTCCTCGCCTACGAGTGCGGCGTGGACCCGGTGGGGGAGGACTGGGCGCACACCCAGGTCCGCTACTACGTCTACGCCTTCCTGTACGTGATCTTCGCGGTCGACGCGATCTACCTGTTCCCGTGGGCGACCGTCTTCGCCTCCGCCGGCTACGGCGCCGGGACGCTGATCGAGATGTTCGTCTTCATCGGCTTCCTCGCGGTCGGGCTGCTCTACGCCTGGAAGAAGGGCGTTCTGGAATGGACGTGACGCACACCCACCCGCACGGGCACGGCGCCCCGGACGGTCCGGTTCCGCTGGGCGTGCCCGACCCGTCGCGCCCCGGCGCCGCCGCCGAGCGGCGCAGCATCGGCCCGCTGGCCCGGCTCGCGCCGGACCCGGTCAAGGTCGTCCTCAACTGGGGGCGGCGCTACAGCCTCTGGTGCTTCAACTTCGGCCTGGCCTGCTGCGCGATCGAGTTCATCGCCGCGTCGATGGCCAAGCACGACTTCATCCGGATGGGCGTCATCCCCTTCGCGCCGGGCCCCCGGCAGGCCGATCTGATGATCGTCTCGGGGACGGTGACCGACAAGATGGCGCCCGCGGTCAAGCGCCTCTACGAGCAGATGCCCGAGCCGAAGTACGTCATCTCCTTCGGCGCCTGCTCCAACTCCGGCGGCCCCTACTGGGACTCCTACTCCGTCACCAAGGGGGTCGACCAGATCATCCCGGTCGACGTCTACGTGCCCGGCTGCCCGCCCCGTCCGGAGGCGCTGCTCCAGGGCATCCTCAAACTGCAGGAGAAGATCGCCGCCGAGTCGCTGCCCGGCCGCTACACCGCACCCGCCGCGGCGCTCCGCCGCCCGCTGGTGGCCGGGCCCGGTTCCGCCGAGGGAGGGGCCTCATGACCACGGCCGAGCAGTACGCGGCGTCGGTCGGGGAGTGGGCGACCGGCGCCGAAGCGTACGGGCTGATCACCGTCGACGTCCCCGCCGAGCACTGGATCGAGGCGCTCACCGCCGCCCGTGACACGCTGGGCCTGGGCTTCTTCGACTGGCTGAGCGCCGTCGACGAGCTGGCCGAGGGCTTCTCCGTGATCGTCCACCTCGCCTCCGTCGACGCCCCGGGCGTCCGCCACCTGGCGCTGCGCACCCGGGTGCCGCGCGAGAAGGCCGCCCTGCCGACCGCCGTGTCCGTGTACGCCGGTGCCGCCTGGCACGAGCGCGAGACGCACGAGATGTTCGGCATCGACTTCCCCGGACACCCCTACCTCGCCACCCTGCTGCTGCCGGACGGCTTCGAGGGGCACCCGCTGCGCAAGGAGTTCGTGCTCGCGGCCCGGGTCGCCAAGGCCTGGCCGGGCGCCAAGGAGCCGGGCGAGTCCGACCACGGCGACGGGCCGGCGCGGCGCAAGATGCAGCCGGCCGGTGTGCCGGACCCGAACGAGTGGGGTCCCCTCAAGGGCACCCTTCCGCCGGTCGCGGAGCGGCCCGCGCGTGCCGCGCGGGCGGCGGGCGCGGCCCGGACCCCGCGTGCTGCCGGGGCTGCGGCTCGTGCCGCGGGTGCGTCCGCCGAGGGCGGCGCGGCCGTGCGGGCGGACCGGCCGCGGCGGACCAGGACGGTCGACGACGGTTCGGTCAGCCAGGCCACGGAAGCAGTGACGGAAGCGGTGGCGGAACCAGCGACGGACGCGGCGACGGACGCGGCCGGGGCGGCGGCGCCGCCGGTGCGGGCGGGACGGCCCCGCCGGGGCCCGGCGGTGAGCGCAGGCGCGGTGAGCCAGGCGGCCGGCGCGGGACCGGAGGCCGACGCGACGCGGGCCCCCGAGGCGGCTGCCGCGCCCGCTCCGGAGGCACCCGCCCCGGAGGCCCCGGCTTCCGCGACCGGTGCTCCCGAAGCTCCTGAAGCTCCGGCTCCCGGAAGTGCCGCTCCTGCGGTCGCCGGTGAGGAGCGGCCCGGACGCCCGGCGCCCGCGCGGACCAGGTCCGCCGACGCGCCGTGGCACAACCCGGTTCCGGCCCACGACGACTCCCCGAAGGCCCCCGACGCGGACAGGTCCGCGGAGCCCGAGGCGCCCACGAAGCCGGAGTCCGGCGCGCCGGCCGCGGCGGGCGACCCGAGCGACGACCCGAGCGGGAAGAGCGATGACGGCGGGACACCGGCCGAGCCGGCCGGCCAGGACGGAGACAGCGCGTGAACCTGCTCGACACGGCGCTGCGCTGCGTCGCCACGCTGGTCGTCTTCCTCACCTTCCCCCTGCTCATCGGCCAGACCGAGCACAAGGTGATGGCGCACATGCAGGGCCGCCTCGGCCCGATGTACGCCGGCGGCTTCCACGGCTGGGCGCAGCTGGTCGCGGACGGGGTCAAGTTCGCGCAGAAGGAGGACATCGTCCCGGCCGGCGCGGACCGGCGGATCTTCCAGCTGGCGCCCGCCGTCTCGTTGCTGCCGTACCTCTTCGTGCTGCTCGCGATCCCGGTCGGCCCGGACGGCTTCGTCGGCCAGGCGGTCGACGCCGGACTGTTCTTCGTCCTCGCCGTCATGGGCGTCGGCGTGATCGGCAAGCTGATGGCGGGCTGGGCCTCGGCCAACAAGTTCTCGCTGCTCGGCGGCCTGCGGACGGCCGCGCAGCTGATGTCGTACGAGCTGCCGATGGTGCTCGCGGCGGCGTCCGTCGCGATGGCCGCCGGGACGCTGTCGCTGCCCGGGATCATGGACGCCTGGGAGTGGTACTGGATCCCGTGGCAGATCATCGGCGCGTTCGTCTTCTTCGTGGCCGGTCTGGCCGAGCTGCAGCGCCCGCCGTTCGACATGCCGATCGCCGACTCGGAGATCATCTTCGGCGCGTACACCGAGTACACCGGCCTGCGCTTCGCGCTGTTCCTGCTCTCCGAGTACGTGGGCATCCTGGTCGTCTCCGCGCTCACCGCGGTGCTCTTCCTGGGCGGCTGGCACGGACCGCTGCCGGACCAGCTCGGCTGGCTGTGGACCATCCTGAAGACCTTCGCGCTCGCCTTCGTGGTGATCTGGCTGCGGGTCACCTACCCCCGGTTGCGCGAGGACCAGCTGATGCGCCTCGCGTGGACCGTGCTGATCCCGCTCGCCCTCGTCCAGCTCGCCCTCACCGGCGTCATCAAGGTGGCGATCTCATGAGCTTCCCCGGCGCCGGCCTGGCCAAGGGCCTGGCCGTCACCCTGCGGACGATGACGAAGAAGACCGTCACCGCGCAGTACCCCGAGGTGCAGCCCGACCTCCCGCCGCGTTCGCGCGGCGTGATCGCGCTGCTGGAGGAGAACTGCACGGTCTGCATGCTCTGCGCCCGCGAGTGCCCGGACTGGTGCATCTACATCGACTCCCACAAGGAGACGCTGCCGGCCGCCGACCCGAACGCCCGTGCCCGCACCCGCAACGTGCTGGACCGGTTCGCCATCG
This sequence comes from Kitasatospora sp. NPDC058406, assembly GCF_042722765.1. NCBI lineage: Bacteria > Bacillati > Actinomycetota > Actinomycetes > Kitasatosporales > Streptomycetaceae > Kitasatospora > Kitasatospora sp. NPDC058406. Next base: position 31,692 of record NZ_JBHXKE010000003.1, on the reverse strand, counting down.
ACTTCTCGCTCTGCATGTACTGCGGGATCTGCATCGAGGTGTGCCCGTTCGACGCGCTGTTCTGGTCGCCCGAGTTCGAGTACGCGGAGACGGACATCCTGGAGCTCACCCACGAGCGGGACCGGCTCCGGGAGTGGATGTGGACCGTACCGGTGCCGCCCGCGCTGGACCCGGCGGCCGAGGAGCCCAAGGAGATCGCCACCGCGCGGAAGGCCGCGGACAAGCTGGCCGCCGCCGCGGCACTCGAACAGGGGGGTGACGCGCAGTGAGCGCCGCCACCCTGCTCGCCGCGACCGGGTCGCTGGACCCGGCCGCGCGTTCCTTCCTCTCCCCGACCGGGGTGGAGATCGTCTTCCTGCTGGTCGGCATCGCGGTGCTCGGTTCGGCCGTCGTCGCCGTCACCACCAAGCAGCTGGTGCACGCCGCGCTCTGGCTGGTGGCCGCGCTCGGCGGGCTGGCGGTGGAGTTCCTGCTGCTCACCGCCGAGTTCATCGCCTGGGTCCAGGTCCTGATCTACCTCGGTTCGGTGGTCGTGCTGGTGCTGTTCGGGCTGATGCTCACCAAGGCGCCGATCGGGCGCTCGCCGGACGCCGACTCGGGCAACCGCTGGGTCGCCCTGGTGGTGGCGCTGGCCTCGGGCGGCACCCTGGTGACGCTGGTCGTGGACGCCTTCCGGACGTCCTGGATCGACCTCGGCGCGGGCGGTGGCTCCGCGGCGGTGACGGGCGCGAGCCTGTTCCGGACGTGGGTGCTGCCGTTCGAGGCGCTCTCGGTGCTGCTGCTGGCCGCGCTGGTCGGCGCGATCGTGCTGTCGCGCGGCGGCGGACGCCGGGTGCCGGTGCCCCGGGCCGGGCGGATCCGGGCCGGCAAGCCGGTGGGTTCCAACGGGACGGTCGCCGCGACCGCGCCGAAGGCCGCCCCCGCGGTTCCGGCCGTCGAGGCCGTCGAGGCCGCCCCGGCCGCCACGGCTGCCCCGGCCGTCGAGGGCGCCGCCTCCGCTCCCGCTTCCCCTCCGGCCTCCGCTCCGACCACCCCCGAGCAGGAGGGCTGATGCACCTCGCCTACCCCGCCGTCCTCGCCGCGCTGCTGTTCAGCGTCGGCGTGTACGGCGTGCTCGCCCGGCGCAACGTCATCCTGGTGCTGATGTCCGTCGAGCTGATGCTCAACGCCGTCAACCTCAACCTGGTCGCTTTCGACGTCTGGCTGCGCGACTCGTTGCACGCCGGCCAGGCGCTGACCCTGTTCACCATCACCATCGCCGCCGCCGAGATCGGACTCGGGCTCGCCGTCGTCCTGCTGCTGTTCAGGGCCCGGGGCACCGCGGACATCGACAAGGTCACCACGCTGGGCGACCCGGCGGAGTCCACCGTCGACATCGAGGAGGCGCCGGTCGGAGCCGAGGCGCTGAAGGGCCGGGCCGCCGCATGAACCTCGCCCTGCCCGCCCTCGTCCCAGCCCTGCCCGCGCTCGGCGCGGCCGCCACCCTGGCCGTCGGCAAGCGCGTCCCCGGTCTGGCCAGGCCGCTGGCGATCGTGCCGGTGGCCGTCTCGGCCGTGCTCGCCCTGGTCGTCGCGATCCAGCTCGGCAGCGGTCAGTCGCTGGACGTCGCCACCCGCCTCACCCCGACCGGCGGCCCGGACATCGCGCTCGCCTTCCACCTGGACGGCTACAGCTCGCTGATCTCCGTGCTGGTCGGCCTGGTCGCCACCTGCGTGCAGGTCTACTCGACCGCCTACCTCAAGGACGACCCCCGCTACCCCTCGTACGCGGCGCTGGTCTCGCTCTTCACGGCGGCGATGTTCCTGGTCGTGTACTCCGGCGACCTGATCGTGCTGCTGGTCGGCTGGGAGATCATGGGCATCTGCTCGTACTTCCTGATCGGCCACCACTGGGAGACCCAGGACGCCCGCTCGGCCTCGCTCAAGGCCTTCCTGGTCACCAAGCTCGGCGACGTCCCGTTCCTGTTCGGCATCTTCCTGCTCGGCGCCGACGCCGGGAGCTTCCGGATCGAGGACGTGCTGCGGGCCGCCGCCGACGGACAGCTCGGCCACCCCACGCTGACCGCGCTGCTGCTGCTCGCCGGCGTGGCCGGGAAGAGCGCGCAGTTCCCGCTGCACACCTGGCTCCCGGACGCGATGGCCGGCCCGACCCCGGTCTCCGCGCTGATCCACGCCGCCACCATGGTCGCCGCCGGCATCTACCTGGTCGCCCGGCTGCTGCCGGTCTTCCTGCTCTCCGGCGCGGCGCTGGTCGTGCTGGCGGTGATGGCGGCCGTGACGATGATCGGCTCGGCGCTCTGCGCGCTCGCCCAGGACGACCTCAAGCGGGTGCTCGCCTACTCGACCGTCGGCCAGCTCGGCTACATGGCCGGCGCGCTGGCCAGCGGCGACCGCGAGGCGTCCGTCTTCCACCTGGTCAGCCACGGCGCCTTCAAGGCGCTGCTCTTCCTCGCCGCCGGTGTGGTGATCCACGCCGCGCACACCAACTCGATCTCCGTGATGTCCCGGATGCCCGGGCTGCGCAAGCGCGTCCCGGACGCCTACTGGACGATGGGCATCGCCCTGGTCGCCCTGGTCGGTCTGCCGCCGTTCTCCGGCTTCTTCAGCAAGGAGGCGGTGCTGACCGCCGCCGAGCACGCCGCCAACGGCGAGGCGCTGACCAACGGCGTCGGCCCGGCCTCGGCCGTGCCGCAGGCGGCCGGGTGGATCGTGCTGATCTCGGCCGGGCTCACCGCGCTGCTCACGGCGGCGTACGCGACCCGGATGTTCCTGGTCGCGTTCCACAGCCCGGCCACCGCCGGGGCGCCGGCCACGGCCGTCGCCGCCGTCGCCGCCGGTGCCGGGGTCTCGGCGCCGACCGCCACGGGGTCCTCCGACCACGAGGCCGGTGCGCCGTACTCGCCCGAGGTGGACGAGGCCGACCCGGCCACCGCCGAGCCGCCCGCGATGCGCTGGCCGCTGTGGGTGCTGGCCGTCCCGACCGTGGGCTTCGGCGTCGCCGGCCTGCGCTCGGACTGGCTGCCCGCACTGCTCGACGGCGGTTCGCTGCGGCCCTCGGCGGTCACCGCCGTCACCGGCACCGGCCTCGCCGTGGTCGGCATCCTGCTGGCGTACGGGGCCTGGCGCTCCGCCGCGGCCCGGCTCGGCGCCGGGCGGCCCGCCCCCGCGGCGGCGGGCCGGGTACCCGAGCAGGCCGGATCCCCGGCCGCCGAGGTGATCGCCGCCGATCCCGGACGCGCCCTGCTCGGTCCGCTGTTCGACCCGGCCCGGCACGGCTTCGGCGTCGACCGGCTCTACGGAGCGCTGTTCGTCCGCCCGGTGGCCGCCGCCGCACGGCTGGTCCGCTTCCTCGACCGCGAGGTCGTGGAGACCTACGTACGCGGCAGCGGGGTCGGTGCCAACCTGCTCGGCCGGGCCGTCCGGCTCGCGCAGACCGGCAACGCGCAGACGTACCTCAGCGCGCTGCTGGCCGGCGTCGTCCTGCTGGTCGTCCTGGTGGCGGTGTAGCCGGATGAACCAGCCGATCCGTCCCACCCCGTCGACCGCAGCCCGTAGGAGCCCCCGATGAACGCGGTCCTCATCGCCCTCCTGGCCCTGCCGGTGCTCGGCGCCGCGCTCACCCTGGCGCCGGTGTTCGGCACCGACGCGGCCGCCGCCGACCGGCGCGCGCTGCGCTTCGGCACCGTGCTGACCGGCGTCGTCCTGCTGCTCACCGTCGTCCTGGCGGCCGGTTTCGACCACGACGAGCCCGCCCGGATGCAGGCCACCACCGACGTGGCCTGGATCCCGGCCATCGGCGTGCGGTTCCACCTCGGTGTGGACGGCGTCTCGCTCCCGCTGATCGTCCTGACCTCGCTGCTCACCTTCCTCTGTGCGCTGTACTCGGAGCGGCGGCTGCCGTCCGGGGAGGGCGTGCCGTCGGCCCGCTCCTTCGTCGGGCTGTTCCTCCTCCTCGAAGTGGGCATGCTCGCCACCTTCGCGGTGCTGGACCTCCTGCTCTTCTTCGTGGCCTTCGAGATCGTGCTGATCCCGATGTACTTCCTGATCGCCCGCTGGGGCACCGGGGCCAAGGTGCCGGCCGCCAACCGGTTCATCCTGTACACGCTGCTCGGGTCGGCCGTGATGCTGCTCGGCTTCCTGCTGGTCGGCGGCAAGGCCGGAACCTTCGACATGCAGGCGCTGGCCGCCGCCCACGGCTCGGGCCTGAGCCACTCCACCCAGGTGATCGCCGCCCTGGCGATCATGGTCGGGCTCGCGGTCAAGGCCCCTGCCTGGCCGCTGCACAGCTGGCTCCCGGACGCGCACACGGCGGCCCCGACGGTCGGTTCCGTGCTGCTCGCCGGCGTGCTGCTGAAGATGGGGACGTACGGCCTGGTCCGCGTCCTCCTCCCGGTCGTCCCCGACGGCACGGCGACCCTCGCCCCCTACCTGGGCGCCTTCGCCGCCGTCGGCATCGTCTACGGCTCGCTGGCCTGCCTCGCGCTGGCGCGGCCCGGCGCCAAGGGCGACCTCAAGCGCCTGATCGCCTACTCCTCCGTCGGCCACATGGGCTTCGTCCTGCTGGGCATCGCCTCCCTCACTCCGGTGGGCGTCAACGGCGCGCTGTTCGCCAACATCGCCCACGGTCTGATCACCGGTCTGCTCTTCTTCCTGGTGGGCGCGATCAAGGACCGTTACGGCACGGCGGACCTCGACACCCTGGCCGGTACCACCGGCGCCGCCCTGTACGGACGGGCACCGCGGATCGGCGCGCTGCTCGCCTTCGCGGCCGTCGCCAGCCTCGGCCTGCCCGGGCTGGCCGGCTTCTGGGGCGAGCTGCTCGCGATGTTCGGCGCGTTCGACCCGGCCGAGGGCCTCTCGCGTCCCGCGTTCGTCACCTACATGGTCCTGGCCGGTCTCGGCACCCTCCTCACCGCCGCGTACCTGCTGATCGTGGTCAGGCGGGTCTGCATGGGCGATCCGAAGCAGCCCGCATCGGTGGCCGAACTCGCCGACCTGCGCCCGTACGAGGCCGTCAGCTGGACGCCGCTGGTCGCCCTCACCCTGCTGGCCGGTCTCTGGCCCGCTCTCCTGCTCGGTCTCTCCGAGCCCGCCGTCAAGCACCTCCTCGGGGGTGGCTGACCATGCTCGGCACCCAGCTGAGCGCCCAGCTCCTCGGCGCGCAGCTCAGCACGCAGCTCGGCACGGGCAGACAGCTCGGCGCCGCGACCGGCACCGCACTCGGACCTCACTCCACGGGGCAGCCCACTGTGACCTCCCTCGCCGTAGCCAACCCGGGCAGCCTGATCCAGTCCGTGGACTGGGTGGCGATCGCGCCCCCGCTGATCGCCGCGCTGGCCGCCCTCGCGGTGCTGGTCACCGACCTCTTCCTGCCCGAGCGCCACAAGCGGCTGCTCGGCCGGCTCACGGCCGGCGGACTCGCCCTGGCGCTCATCGCGCTCCTCCCGCTCGTCGGAGGCTCACCCCGAGCCACCTTCTGTGCGCAGAACGTAACAGGGGTCACTGACAACGCGGGCTGCTCGTACGTCGCCGACCACTTCGCCCTGGTCTTCCAGCTGCTCGCGCTCGGCGGCGCGCTGATCGCCGCCCTGCTCTCCGCGCACACCGTGGAGGACGAGAAGCTGCCCGGCGGCGAGTACTGGTTCCTGCTGCTCTCCAGCGCCGCCGGCGCCGCCCTGCTGCCCGCCTCCCGCGACCTCGCCACCCTGGTGATCGCCCTGGAGGTGGCCTCGCTGCCGGCCTTCGCGCTGGTCGCGCTCCGCCGGGACGGCCGGGGGGCCGAGGCCGCGCTCAAGTTCTTCCTCTCCTCCGTCACCGCGACCGCCGTGATGCTGCTCGGCGTCGGCTTCGTCTACGCCGCGAGCGGCAGCCTGCACCTGGGCGCCGTCGCCACCGGCCTGGAGCACGCCCCCGCGCAGCTGAAGCCGCTGGCCCAGGCCGGCGCGGTGCTCACGCTGGCCGGCTTCGCCTTCAAGGTCGCCGCCGTCCCGTTCCACTTCTGGGTGCCCGACACCTACACCGGCGCCCCGCTCCCGGTGGCCGGCTACCTCTCGGTGGTCGGCAAGGCGGCCGGCCTCGCCGGGCTCGCCCTGGTCACCACGATCGCCTTCCGCCCGTACGCGCACACCTGGGGCCTGGTGCTGGGGGTGCTGGCGGCCGTCACCATGACCGTCGGCAACGTGGGCGCGCTGCGCCAGCGGTTCGACACCCGGTTCAGCGCGGTGCGGCTGCTCGCCTGGTCCTCGGTGGGCCAGGCCGGGTACCTGCTGGTGCCGCTGGCCGCCGCCGGCTACGCGCCCACCACGACCGACCCGCTGGGCGCCACCGCCGCGTACGCGCTGATCTACGGCGTGGTCAACCTCGGCGCCTTCGGCGTGGTGGCGGCGGTCGGCCGCCGGGCCGGGACCAGCGTCGACGACTTCCGCGGCCTGTTCGCCCGCAGGCGCTGGACGGCGCTGGCGCTGGCCTTCTTCCTGCTCTGCCTGGCCGGGCTGCCGCCGGGCGTCATCGGCCTCTTCGGCAAGGTGGTGGTGTTCCGCGCCGCCGTCGACGCCGGGCTGGGCTGGCTGGCCGCGGTGATGGCCGTCAACGTCGTCGTCGCCCTGTACTACTACCTGCTCTGGACGGCGCGGCTGTTCGCCCCGGCGGAGGCCGCCGGGGAGGCGCCGGCCGCCTCCGAGCGGAGGCTTCCGGTCACCCTGACGGCCACCCTGGGGCTCACCGCCTCGGCGGCGGTGGTGCTGTCGGTGGCTCCGCAACTGGTGCTCCAGGTGGTCGGCGGCTCGCTGTTCTGAGGCGGGCGGGGAGGCCCCGGTACGTCTGAGCTGGTCCTCCGGTCGGGTGTCGCGCTGGTCACAAGGGAACAAGGCCCCGGGCCCCACCCGTTGACCGGGCAAGAGGGACGAGGCAGAAAGGGCTTCCCCACGCACCATTGGAGGGCCAGCCGTGCACCGCCGGCACAATGGACTGAGGACCGCCGCCCTGCTCGGCGGCCTCTCGGCGCTGATCCTCGTGATCGGCAGCTTCTTCGGCCGGACGGGCCTCGTGGTCGCCCTGGTGGTCGCCCTCGGCACCAACGCCTACGCGTACTGGAACAGTGACAAGCTCGCCCTGCGGGCCATGCGGGCCCGCCCGGTGAGCGAGATCGAGGCACCGCGGCTCTACCGGATCGTCCGGGAGCTCTCCACCTCGGCCCGCCAGCCGATGCCCCGGCTGTACATCTCGCCGACCCCGGCCCCGAACGCGTTCGCGACGGGCCGCAACCCGCGCAACGCGGCGGTCTGCTGCACCGACGGCATCCTGCACCTGCTCGACGAGCGCGAGCTGCGCGGCGTCCTCGGCCACGAGCTGAGCCACGTCTACAACCGCGACATCCTGATCTCCTCGGTGGCCGGGGCGCTCGCCTCGGTGGTGATGTTCCTGGTCAACTTCGCCTGGCTGATCCCGTTCGGCCGCGGTGACGACGACGACGGGCCCGGCCTGTTCGGGATGCTCGCGATCATGATCCTGGGACCGCTGGCCGCCTCGCTGATCCAGCTGGCCGTCAGCCGCTCCCGGGAGTACCAGGCCGACGCCGACGGCGCCCGGATCACCGGCGACCCGCTCGCCCTGGCCGGTGCGCTGCGGAAGCTGGACGCCGGGACCCGGCAGCTGCCGCTGCCCCCCGAGCCGCAGATCAAGACCGCCAGCCACATGATGATCGCCAGCCCGTTCCGGCCGGGCGAGGCCGGGACGAAGCTGTTCTCCACCCACCCGCCGATGGCCGAGCGGATCGCCCGCCTGGAGCGGATGGCAGGCCGCCGGGACTGACCTCGCGCGGGCCCGGAGGGTCCCCGCCGCGGCGGGGACCCTCCGGGCTCAGCCGGTCGTCTCCTCGTACGCCCGCCGGAGCCGCCGGACGCCCTCCGCCACCGTGGCGGGGCTGTCCGCGGCCGCGTAGCTGAGCCGCAGGTGCGGGGCCGGGGGCTCGGCGGGGTGGTACGGGCGGCCCGGGGTGACCAGCACGCCGGCCCGCAGGGCCGCCGCGGTGAGCACCGTCTCGTCGGTGCCGTCGGGGAGCCGCAGCCAGAGGTGGTAGCCGCCGAACCGGTGCGCGCCCAGCAGCCCGGGCAGCTCGTGGCGCAGCGCCGCCACCGCGGCCCGCCGACGGTCCCGCAGCTCGGCGCCGAGCGTGCGCAGATGGCGGGCCCAGCCGGGGTCGGCCACCAGTTCCAGGGCCGCCTCCTGGAGCGGCCTGGGCACGAAGAAGCTGTCCACCACCTGGGTGGCGCGCAGCCGTTGCAGCGCCGGGCCGCGCGCGGTGAGCGCGCCGATCCGCAGGTTGGGCGAGGTGGCCTTGGTGAGCGAACTCAGGTGGACCACGATGCCGTCCGGGTCGTCGGCGGCCAGCGGGCGCGGCAGCGCCGGCGCGTCGGCGTGGACCAGGCGGCGGGCGAAGTCGTCCTCGATCACGAAGGCGCCGGCCGTCCGGGCGATCCGCAGCACCTCGGCGCGGCGATCGGGGGAGAGCACCGCGCCGGTCGGGTTCTGGAACAGCGGCTGGCAGAAGAACACCCGGGCCCGGGTGGCGTCGAAGGCGGCCGCGAGCAGGTCGGGGCGCACGCCGTCCCCGTCCACCGGGACGGGGACCGGCCGCAGCCCGGCGGCCCTGGCCACGGCGAGGGCGCCCGGGTAGGTCGGAGACTCGACCAGCACGGGGGCGCCCGGGGAGGCGAGCGAGCGCAGGGCGATGGTGAGAGCGCTCTGGCCGCCGGCCGTGATCAGCACGTCGCCCGCGCCGAGCGGGCCGCCGCTGCCGCCGATGTCCCGGGCGAACCAGGCGCGCAGCTCGGTCAGCCCGTCCACCGGCGGGCGGTCCCAGGCGCCGGGCCGGCGTCCGGCCCGGGCCAGCGCGGCGGCGAGCAGGCGCTCGGGCTGGAGCGAGGCGTTCGGGTAGCCGCCGTTGAGGTCGAGCACGTCGGGCCGGGGGACGTTCAGCATGGCGAACATCGGTCCGGCGCCGACGTCGCGCGGGCCGGCCTCGGCGCTCAGCGCGACCTCCTGCCAGGAGAGGTCGCCCGGGCGGGCGGGCGGCGGGGCGTGCGGGTGAGCGCCGTCGGACGCAGCGGACGCCGCGGTCGGCGCGGTCGCGGAGGTCCGGAAGACGCCGGCGCCGGGCCGGGAGACCACCAGGCCCTCCGCGGCCAGCACGGCGACCGCCCGGGAGACCGTTCCCGGGCTGACCTGGTGCCGCTCCGTCAGGACCCGGCTCGACGGCAGCTTCCGTCCTTCCGGGTAGCGCTCCACTTCCCGGCGCAGTCTGTCGGCGAGTTCGACCACACTGCTACGCTCGTTCATGAAGACACAAGATAGCGCTATGCATCGTGCGGCGGTAGCAGCGAAGCCCGCGACGAGCCACCCGGCCGGCCCCACCGGCCCCGGTCCCGGAAGCGCGGCACCCGCCGTCGGCGTCACCGGCACCGCCCTGGCGGCCCTCGGTGTCCTCTCCTTCTCGTTCAGCTTCCCCGCCACCTCCTGGGCGCTGACCGGCTTCGGCCCGTGGACGGCCACCGGGCTGCGCGGCCTGCTGGCGGGCCTGCTCGCCGCACTCTGCCTCGCCGCCGCCCGCGTCCCGGTGCCCGAACGGCGGCACTGGCCCGGCCTGCTGGTGGTCTCGGCCGGCTGCGTGCTCGGCTTCCCGCTGCTCACCACGCTCGCGCTGCAGAGCTCCTCGACCGCGCACTCCGCGGTCGTCATCGGCGTGCTGCCGCTGGCCACCGCGTCGGTCGCCGCGCTGAGGGCGCGCCGGGCGTCGGGCCGGTCCGGTGGCACCGACGCGGCGAGCCGTCCGTCCCGGACCTTCTGGTGCGCGGCGCTGGCCGGCGCCGCGGCGGTGCTGGGCTTCACGCTGGTGCAGAGCCACGGGCGGCCGAGCGTCGCGGACCTCTACCTGTTCGCGGCCCTGCTGGTCTGCGCGGCCGGGTACGCGGAGGGCGGCCGGATCTCCCGGGAGATCCCGGGCTGGCAGGTGATCGGCTGGGCGGTCGTCGTGGCGCTGCCGGTCACCGGGCTCATCACGGCGGGAGCGCTGGCCGTCGAGCCGGTCGGGTTCGGGGCGAAGGCGGTGGCCGGGCTCGCGTACACGGCGGCGGTCTCCCAGTTCGGCGGGTTCGTCCTCTGGTACCGGGGAATGGCGGAGATCGGTGTGCCGAAGGCCAGCCAGCTGCAGCTGGCGCAGCCGCTGCTGACGCTGGTCTGGTCGGTGCTGCTGCTGGGCGAGGAGCTGCCGGCGGCCGCGCCCGTCACGGCCGTGGCGGTGCTGCTCTGCATCGCGGTCACCCAGCGGTCCCGGACGTGAGACCGGGGCGTGAGGCCGGGGCGCCCGGGCCCGTGGTCGTCCCGGGCCCGGGCGACGGGGATCAGGAGGCGGTGCGCTCGGGCCGGTAGACGCAGAGGGCCCAGATGATGAAGACGTCCAGCGCGATCACGGTGATCGACCAGAACGGGTAGTACGGCATCGCCAGGAAGCTGTCGGCGGCGCTCACCGCGGTGAGGAAGACGCCGGTGTACCGGGCCCAGGCGGCGCCCTTGAGGACGAACGCGCCGACCACCGCGACCAGCGCGCCGACGACGATGTGGATCCAGCCCCAGCCCGTGAGGTCGAACCGGAAGACGTACCGGGCGGAGCTCAGGAAGACCTCGTCCTCGTGGACCGCCATGATGCCCCGCAGCACCTCCATGATGCCGTTCAGGAGCATCAGGACACCGGCGAAGACGACGAGGCCGGGCGCCCAGTCGCTGAACCGGGTGGCCGAGGCCGGTGGCGGCGGCGCGCCGGTGCCGGAGCGCCAGGGCGGCGGCTGATCGGGAGGGGTCGACGTGCTGCTCATGGGTTCCTCCAGGGCCGGACGCCGGGGCCGGACAGGCGTTCGGAGAGGCGTCCGGATCTCGACCGTCCACCTCCGGCCGGTGCCGGGCAACCGGACACGCCTGTTCGGGTGACCCGTGCCGCACCGGCCCGCACCGCCCGGCACCGCCCTGCACCGTCGTACCCGGCCGGCGGTGGAACGCCTGCGAACCACCGCACCGGCGGCAGGTCTGACCGGCGCGGACACCGGCGGCGACCGGGCTCCCTTTACCTGCTCGTTAGGATGACCGGCATGGCAGAGGACACCAACACCCCGACGGCCGGGGACCCGCGGGCCCGGCGGCGCGGCCAGGGCGAGCTGGAGGCGCAGGTGCTGGCCGTGCTCCAGCAGGCGCCGGGCCCGGCCACGGCCGGATGGGTGCAGGAACGCCTCGACGGCGACCTCGCGTACACCACCGTGATGACCATCCTCTCCCGGCTGCACGCCAAGAGCGCCGTCTCCCGGACCCGGTCCGGCCGCTCCTACCTCTGGCAGGCCGCCTCCGACGCGGCCGGCCTCGCGGCCCTCCGGATGCGCCGGGTCCTCGACGGCGAGGCCGACCGGGACGCCGTGCTCGCCAGCTTCGTGACCGCACTGCTCCCGCACGACGAGGAACTGCTGCGCACGCTGCTCGACAGCGCCTCCGCGCCCGATCTGCCGACGACGGGCCCGGCGGCGCCCGGCCCGTCGGCGACCGACCGCGAGAGCTGAGCCCGGGAACCGACCGTGGGCGTCTTCGTCTTCCTCCCGCTCGTCCTGCCGCTGACGGCGCTGCCGATCGCGCGCCTCACCGAGCAGCACCTCCACCCGCGCGGCGCGGCCCGCCTGCTGACCGGGATCAGCATCGTGATGGCGCTGTGCAGCGCGCTCTGCCTCGGCCTGATCGGGGTCGTCGGCACCGCGCAGATCCCCGGCAACCCGCTGCCCGACAGCTGGTCCGACCCGGAGGTCCGGGCGGCCCTGCCGTACCACGAGACGGTCGGCACGGCGGCGCTCCTCGTCCTCGCGGTGGTGTTCGTGGCCCTGGTCCGGACGGTCGCCCGCCACCTGCGGATCCGCGCCCGTGCCCGGCGCGCGCTCGGCCGCGCGCTGCCCGGCGCCTCCGACGTCGCGCTGCTCCCCGACTCCGCCCCGTACGCCTACGCGCTGCCCGGCTCCCTCCGTTCGCCCGGACGCGTGGTGGTCTCCACGGGCATGCTCGCCGGTCTCGCCGACGACGAGCGCGCCGCCCTGCTCGCCCACGAACGCGCCCACCTCGCCCACCGGCACCACCGCCACCTGCTGGCCACCCAGCTGGCCGGCTGCGTCAACCCCTTCCTGCGCCCGCTCCAGCGCGCCGTGGCCTACAGCGCCGAACGCTGGGCCGACGAGGAGTCCGCCCAGGCCGTCGGCGACCGGCGGATCACCGCCCGCGCCGTGGCCCGCGCCGCCCTCGCCTCCCACCGGGCGCCCGCCTACGCGGCCTTCCCCGCCTTCGCCGCGCCCGGTCCCGGCCCGGTGCCCCGCCGCGTCGCCGCCCTGCTCGGCCCCGTCCCGAGCTCCCGCAACTGGCCGCCCGCCCGCACCCCCGCCGGGCTCGCCGCCCTCGTGGCGGCCCTCGGCACCGCCGCCTCGGCGGTGTCCGCGCTCAACGCGGCGGTGGCCCTGCTCCTCGTCCTGAAGGCCGTCACCCCGCTGTAGCGGCTCCGCCCCGCCCGGTGCGGAGGGTGACGAGTCGACGGACCGACGGGTCACGGATGGCTTCCACCGGTAGCGGTTCGTGTGCGCACGTGCCGGAATGGTGACAGCCGGTGTTCACCACCGGGCCGAAATCCAACGCCTCGAAAGGGCTCTTCCATGCGCACCATGCACCGCATCCTCGCCGCCACCGCCGTCGTCCTCCCGCTCGCCGTCTGCGGCGCCACCGTCGCCTCCGCGGACGCCGCGGGCGACGCCGTGCCCGTCGCCCACTTCGACAAGGGCTCCTTCGCGGTCGGCCCGGACGGCAGTGCCCTGCACCTGACCAGCGTCCACTTCGGCCCCGACGGCGCCAGCTACTTCGACGGCATCCTGGTCATCGGCCAGCACGGCGTCGCGGGCACCTTCACCGACACCGGCATCGGCCTCGGCGACTGACGGCCCCCGCCCCTGCTCCGCGCCGCCCGGCCAGCCCGGGCGGCGCGGAGTGCTTTCCGTGGCGGCGTAGACACGGGTCACAGCGGGCATGGCTGGTCATAGGGGTCGACCGTCGACCGTGAGAGGGTGCCAACCATGAAGGTGATCGGCTTCGTCCTGAACGTCCTCTGGTTGATCTTCTGCGGCATCTGGATGGCGATCGGCTACGTGATCGCGGGAATCATCTGCTGCGTGCTGATCATCACCATCCCGTTCGGCATCGCCGCGTTCCGGCTGGCGGGGTTCGTCCTCTGGCCGTTCGGGCGCAAGGCGGTGGAGCGGCCGGACGCGGGGGCGCCGTCCTTCGTGGGCAACGTGATCTGGCTGGTGTTCGCCGGGTGGTGGCTGGCGCTGGCGCACCTGATCACCAGCATCCCGCTGTTCATCTCGATCATCGGCATTCCGTTCGGGTGGGCGAACCTCAAGCTGATCCCCGTCTCGCTGATGCCGCTCGGCCGCGAGATCGTCCCGAGCGACGAGCCGTGGGGCGCGCGGTAGCCGGAACACCGACGCACGTCACCGGGCCGGCGAGGGCGACACCCTCGCCGGCCCGGTCGTACGAGGTCAGGCGGCGGCGAGGCCGGCGAGGGCGGTGCGGGCCGCGCTGAGGGAGGTCGCGGCGAGGGGGCGGTAGGGGGTGAGGGCGGGGACGTCGTCGGCGCGGGTGAGTTCGGCGTGGACGAAGCTCAGGTGTTCGGCGGGGACGCCGAGGTTGTCGAAGTACGCCCGCAGGTAAGGGGTCTGGAAGTCGAAGGCCTCGCGCGGGGTGCCCGGGCCGTAGGCGCCGCCGCGGGCGGTGACGACGACGACCCGGGTGGCGGCGAGCAGGCTGTGGCCGGTGACGGGGTCGCTGAAGGCGCCGGGGAAGGTGACCCGGTCGATCCAGGCCTTGAGCGCGGCGGGAACCGTGAAGTTGTACATCGGGACGCCGAGCAGGAGGGTGCCGGCCGCCCGGAGCTCGGTGATCAGGGGAAGGGTGAGGGACCACTCGTCCCGTTCGCCGGGGGAGGCGGCGACGGCCCGGACGTCGGCGAGCGGGACCGTGCCGCGGCGTTCGACGCGGACGCCGAGGGCGGCGTAGGCGGCTCCGATCGGCGGGACCGGATCGGCGGCGAGGTCGCGGTGACGGTAGCCGGCGGTGCCGTGGCGGGCCTGCCAGGCGCGGGCGAAGCGGGCGGTCAGCCGGCGGCTGACGGACTCGCCGGGCGGACTCGCGCTGCAGTCCAGGTGGAGCAGGGTGGCGGGGACGGCGGGGACGGCGGGGGTGGCGGTCATCGGGAGGCTCCTTGTCACCTCGGTGGAGCGGGGATCGTCAACCCTGTGACGGGGCCGCGCGAGGAAAGGTGACCGATGGACGGGCGCGAGGAACTGGCGGTGCGGTTCGAGGCAGAGCGGGGGCGGTTGCGGTCGGTCGCGCAGCGGATGCTCGGCTCGACGGGGGAGGCCGAGGAGGCCGTGCAGGAGGCCTGGCTGCGGTTGGAGCGGGCGGACGCGGCGGCGGTGGCGAACCTCCCGGGGTGGCTGACCACGGTCGTCTCGCGGATCTGCCTGGACGTGCTGCGGGCGCGGGCGGGGGCCGGGAGGCGGGAGGCGCACGTCGAGGAACCGGTGGTGGAAGGACCGGAGGCGGAGGCGGAGCTGGTCGAGGAGGTGGGCCGGGCGATGCTCGTGGTGCTGGACCGGCTGGGGCCGGCCGAGCGCGTCGCGTTCGTGCTGCACGACGGGTTCGCGGTGCCGTTCGAGCAGATCGGGCCGGTCGTCGGGCGGACGCCGGTGGCGGCGAAGAAACTGGCCAGCCGGGCCCGGCAGCGGGTCCGGGGGACGGCGGGGGCGGAGCCGGCGCCGCCGGCCGGGCACCGCGCGGTGGTGGAGGCGTTCCTCGCCGCCGCGCGCGGCGGCGACCTGGACGCGCTGCTCGCGGTCCTGGCGCCGGACGTGGTGCGCCGGGCCGACCCGGCGGCCCTGCCCGCCGGGCGTCCGGCGGTGGCGCGCGGCGCGCTCGCCGTGGCCCGGGAGACCCGGGTGATCGGGCAGCGGGCGCGGTTCGGCGTGCCGGTGCTGGTGGACGGCGGGATCGGGGTGGCGATCGCGCCGGGCGGGCGCCTGTGGCTGGTCCTGCTGATGACGGTCGCGGACGGGCGGGTGGCGGGCTTCGAGGTGGTCGCGGACCGGGCGCGGCTCGCCGGGACGGAGATCACGCTGTTGCCCTGACCGCCGCCGCTCGGCAGTCACCGCCGACCGCAGCCGACCGCAGCCGCCGCCGGCCGGTGGCCGTCAGCGGGGGACGTCGGCGAGCCGGACGATCATCTTGCCGGTGTTGGCGCCCCGGAGCATGCCGAGGAAGGCCTCGACGACCCGGTCGAAACCCTCGACGACCGTCTCGTCGGGCACGACGGCGCCGGAGCGCAGGTGCGGGACGAGGAAGTCGTACAGCTCGGGGCGGGCGTCGAGGTGGTCGCGGACCAGGAAGCCCTCCAGCCGCAGGCTCTTTCCGACCACGTCGAACAGGTTGCGCGGGGCGGGCGGCGGCGACTGGAGGCGGTTGTACTGGGCGACCGCCCCGCACCAGGCGATCCGGCCGTGGTCGCGGAGGGCGGCGATGGCGGCTTCGAGGTGGTCGCCGCCGACGTTGTCGAGGTACACGTGCAGGCCGTCGGGGGCGGCCTCGCGGAGGCGGTCGGCGATCGGGGCGTCGTGGTAGTCGAAGGCGGCGTCGAATCCGAGGTCCTCGGTGAGGTGCCGCACCTTGGCGGCCGAGCCGGCGCTGCCGACGATCCGGCCGGCGCCGAGGAGGCGGGCGATCCGGCCGGCCGCCGTACCGACCCCGCCGGCCGCCGCCGAGACGAAGACCGTCTCGCCCGGCTGGAGCCGGGCGACCCGGGTCAGGCCGACCCAGGCGGAGAGGCCGGTGCCGCCGAGGATGCCCAGGTGGGCGCTGAGCGGGACGCCCGCGAAGTCCGGGAGGACCGTCGTCTCGGCGGCGGTGACCACCGAGAGGGTGCGCCAGGCCCGGCGGTGGTGCACGAGGGCGCCGACGGGGAGGGCCGGCGTCCGGGACTCGACCACCCGGCCGAGGGCGCGGCCCTCCAGCGGGGCGTGCAGCTCCCAGCTCCCGGTCGCGTCCATCTCCTCGCGCATGTACGGGTCGACGGACTGGTAGACGTTCTCGACCAGGGCCTCGCCGTCGGCGAGGGGCCGGACGGTCTCGTCGAGGAAGGCGAAGTTCTCGGCGCCGGGGGCGCCGGTGGGGCGGGAGACGAGGTGGACGACGTGGGCGACGGGGCGGGGCATGGTGGGCTCCGGGATCGTTGGGGCGGTGATGATCACCGTAGGGAGGCGGGGCGGAGCCGGGCAGGGGGCAGCGGTGATGGGTGGGTCGGTTCCATGAGCGGAATCGATGGAAGGCGGGTGGGGAGGTAGGTTCGGCGGTGTCGACGGGTGGCCCGGACGAGCGCCGGGGCTGACTGCCGGGGCTGACTGCCAGGACCGAGGGTCGGGGCCGAGGCTCAGGACCGAGGGTCGGGGCCGACCGACCGGGCTGAGTGGCAGGAGTGAGTGGCATGGGTGAGCCGGGTCCGGACCTCGCCCCGCACGAGTTGCGGGTCCTGGTCGCGGTGGAGGAGGCGCAGGGGTTCACGGCGGCTGCCGCGCGCCTGGGCACGAGCCAGTCCGCCGTCTCGCACGCCGTGCGCACCTGCGAGCGGAAGCTCGGCGCGGTGCTCTTCGACCGCGGGCGCCACGGCGCACGCCCGACCGAGGCGGGCGTACGGGCCGTCGCGTACGCCCGGAGGGTTCTGCGGCTGCTCGCGGCGATGGGTCCCGAGGTGCGGGCCGCGGGGGCGGGGGACCACGCCGGGGCGGTCACCGGACCGCTGCGGATCGCCGCCTTCCGCAGCGTCGCCGCGCACCTGCTGCCGCCCGTTCTGGCCCGGCTCGCCGCCCGCCACCCGGGGCTCACACCGCAGGTCCGGATCGTCCGTGAGATCGGGCGCGGCACGGCCGGCGAGGTCGCGGACGGCCGTGCCGACCTCGGGCTCGCCACCCTGGACGCGAGCGTGCCGCCACCGGTGCCCGGGCTGCTCTCCGTCCGGCTCTTCGAGGAGGAGTACGCGCTGGTGCACCCGGTGGGCCACCCGGCACCGCACGGGCTGCCGCTGGTCGACTGGGACGAGAACTGCGGCTCGTACACCCGGGACTGGTGGGACCGGCAGGACTGGATCCCGCCCGCGACCATCGACGTCGAGGACGACACGGTGGCCGTCTCGCTCGTGTCGCAGGGGTTGGGGATGGCGATCATGCCCCGGACCGCCCTGCTCGGCGCCCCGGCCGGGCTGGCGCTCACCGACCTCGGGCCGCGTCCGCCGAGCCGCCACGTCGGATACGTGACGACGCCGGAGCTGGCGGGCACGGCGGCGGTGCGGGCGCTGATCCGGGAGCTGCGCGGCCTCACCCTGCCGGCGGGCCTGGTCGCGGTGTGAGGACGGCGGCCCGGCCCGGGCCGCCGACGACCGGGGGCGGGGGCGGGGCCGTCCCCCGACCGGCCGGACCGGCGGCTCAACGGGCAGTGGCTCAGTGGCTCAGCGGGCGGCGGCGGTGACCGGGCGGGAACGCAGGGCCCAGGCGGTGGCCGGGGCGGCGCAGAGTGCCGCGAGCAGGACGGCGCCGGCGGCGACGAGGCCGACCGGCCGCCAGGGCAGGACCCACGGTGACGGCGTGCCGAGCAGGGCCGCCGCGCCGTGCATGGTGCCGAGCTGGACGGCGGTCACCGCGCAGCCGAGGACCGCGCCGACCGCCACCACCAGCACCGACTCGGCGGTCACCAGCCGCACCACCTGGGCCCGGCCGGCACCCGCCAGGCGGAGCAGGGCGAGTTCGCGACGGCGGTCGGCGGTGGCCGTCAGGATCGTGTTGGCGAGGGCGATGCCCGTGTAGACGAGGGCCAGACCGAGCACCAGCACCGTACGCAGCCAGGCCGTCCGGGCCTTGGCGGGCGCGGTGGCGGCGAGCCAGTCCTCGCGGCTGAACACCGTCGCGCCGGACGCCCGCGCGGCGGTCCGTACCTGTTCGGCGGCACGTACCCGCTCGGCGTCGGCGAGGTGGTCCAGGCGCACCTCGATCCGGTCGGTGCGGGCGCCGGGCGCGTTGGCGGCGGTGACGTACAGCCCGTTGTCGCCGAGGCCGTCGCGCAGCACGGCGGCCACCCGCAGGGTCGCCCGGCTGCCGTCGGCCCGGACCACCGGGACCGGCTCGCCGATCGTCGTGCGCCCCCATTCCGCCGGCAGGACGAGAGAGCCGTCGTCGAGGTCGGCCGGAGAACCGGCCAGCAGGGGCAGCCGGGCGAGGGCGGCGAGCCCGGCCGGGTCGGCCACCCGCGCCTCGGAGCGGACCACCACGCCGTCCGGCTCCACCAGCGAGAGGCGGGTCGGACCGGTGGGGGACAGGGTCACGCCGGGGACGGCACGCAGGGCGTCCGCCGTCGCGTCGGGTGCGCCGCCGTCGGCGGGGACGACGACCAGGTCGGCGGCGGTACGGGCGCGGGCCTCGGCGGAGCGGGCGGCGCTCACGGTGTCCAGCGCACCCGCCAGCGAACCGGTCAGCGCCACCGACACCAGCACCGGCGCGGCCACCGCGCCGGTCCGGCGGAGCGCGGCGGCGGCGTTGGCGCGGACCAGCCGCCCGGCGTACCCGGTGAACCGGGCCGGGGCGAGCCGGCCGAGGGCGCGGACCAGGGGAGGGGCGAACAGCGGGGAGAGCAGGCCGCACGCGGAGATCAGCCACATCGGCTGCGTGGTGTAGGTCTTGCGGTGCAGCAGGTCGACGGGGTCGGTGGCGAGCGCGGCGGCGGTGAGGACGGCCGCGGTCAGCAGCAGGCCGAGCCCCGTGACGAGGCGCCCGACGGTCAGCACACCGGCGTCGAGGTCGGCCGTGCGCAGGGCGTCCAGCGGGCCGACCCGGCCGGCCCGGCGGGCGGCCACCGCGACACCGCACAGGGCGACCAGCAGGCCGGTCCAGAACGCGGTGAACAGGGGCCAGCCGGTCGGGCCGAGGGCGAAACCGGGCGGGGCCATCCCCACGCCGGCCAGCCGGCGGAGCAGCACCGGCGCCCCGAGCCGGCCGAGCGCGCAGCCGGCTGCGGAGGCGACCGCGCCGAGCAGCAGCGCCTCGGCCAGCACGGTACGGCGGACCTGGGCGGGGGTGGCACCGGCCAGCCGGAGCAGACCCAGCTCCCGGCGCCGCTGGGCGACGGCGTAGGAGAACGTGGACGCGACGACGAACGCCGAGACGAACGCGCTCACCCCGCCGGCGGTGCCGAGGGCGGCGACCAGCGAGACCAGCTCCTCGCCGCCCGGGCCGCCGGGGGTGCCGAGCGCGGCGGCGAGGCCGAGCAGCATGACGGCGGTCATCGCGACGCCGAGGGCGAGGGCGAGGAAGGCTCCGAGGAGGGAGATCCAGCGTGCCTTCAGGGACTTGAGCGCGATCCGCAGCATTCTCATGGGGTCCAGCGAACCGCCGCGGGGTGGTGCGGGGCAGCAGGCCGGGGGCCACTCCGGGAGGTAGGGCGGGCCCTACCCGTAGGGGGAGCGGGGGGTGGCCGCATCGGACGTCGGGCCCGCCGACTTCCTGTGCGGGGGCGGGGCGGGGCGAGGCGAGGCGGGGCGAGGCGGGGCGAGGCGGGGCGGGGCGAGGCGGGGGCGGGGGCGGGGGCGGGGCCGGAGCGAGCGGGGCCGAAGCGGGAGAACGGTAGGGCTGGCCCTACCGACGGCCCGCCGCCCGGGTGCCTAGGGTGGGCCGCTGGTGCAGCCGGACCGGACCGGCGCGGGGCAGGGGGAGTCGGCGCGGTGGACGGGGTGGCGGACGGGCCGGTGGGTGGGCCGGTGGACGGGCGGCCGGCGGGCGTGTGGGGGCAGGTGGCGCGGCCCGGGTTCCTCCGGTCGTCGGCGCCTTGGCGGGCGGCGGCGTACCTGCTGACGACCGGGCTGACGGGGCTGCTGCTCTGCGGCGGGCTCCTGGTGGCCGGGGTGGCCGCCGGAGTGCTGGCGGTGCTGCTGGTCGGGTTGCCGCTGCTCGCCGCGCTGGCGCTGGTCGGGCTGCCGGTCGCGGCCTGGGAACGGCGGCTGGTCCGGCTGGTGGCGGACGCGCCGGTGCCGGATCCGCACCTCGTCCCCGACCGCCCGGGCCTGGCGGCCTGGCTGCGGCTGCGCTACCGCGAGCGGGCGACCTGGCGCGAACTGGGCTTCGCCCTGCTCGCCGCGTGCGTGCTCTGGCCGATCGACCTGACCGTGGCCGGCTTCGCCCTCGCCGTCCCCGGGTACCTGCTGGCCGCACTGCCGATGCTCCTGCTGGACGGCGAGCAGGTGAACGTCCTCAAGCTGTGGCAGGTCCACTCCCCGGTGGTGGCGGGCCTGTTCGGGCTGGCCGGCCTGCTGCTGGCGCCCCTGCTCGGCTATCCGCTGGCGGCGGTGGCCGCAGCCCGCGCGGCGCTGGTGCGACTGGTGCTCGCACCGGGCGGGCAGGACCGTCGGATCGGTGAACTGGTTCGCTCCCGGGCCCGGTTGGTGGACGCCTTCGAGGCGGAGCGGCGCCGGATCGAGCGCGATCTGCACGACGGCGCCCAGCAGCGGTTGGCGGCCCTGCGGATGACGCTCGGCCTGGCCCGGCTGGACGCGCCGCCGGACGGTCCGCTGGCCGCGAGGCTCGCCGAGGCGCACCGGGAGGCGGGAGAAGTGCTCTCCGAGCTCAGGGAGTTGATCAACGGGATCCACCCGCAGGTGCTCACCGACCGGGGTCTGCCGGACGCCTGCGCGGACGCCGGCGACCGCTCGCCGATCCCGGTCACCACCCGCTTCGCGCTGCCCGGGCGGCTGCCGGCGCCGGTCGAGTCGGCCGGTTACTTCGCCGTCGCCGAGGCGCTCGCCAACGTCGCCAAGCACAGCGGCGCGAGCGCGGTGACCGTCGACGGACGGTACGCCGGCGGCCGGTTGACCATCGAGGTGGCGGACGACGGCCGCGGCGGCGCCGACCCGTCGGGCGGCAGCGGGCTGACCGGGCTGGCCGACCGGGTCGCGGTCGTGGACGGCACACTGACGGTGAGCAGTCCGCCCGGCGGACCGACCCTGGTGCGGGTGGAGATCCCCTGCACCCCGGCCCCGGCCCCGTCCGCGGCGCCGGCCGACGGAGGAGCAGGACGATGAACGAGCAGGCAACCGGCGCGCTGAGGATCGTGGTCGCCGAGGACGGGGTGCTGCTGCGCGAGGGGCTGGTCGGCCTGCTGGCCCGGTTCGGGCACGAGGTGGTGGCCGCGGTCGGCGACGCCGAGGCGCTGCGGACCGCGGTCGGCGCGCATGCGCCGGACCTCGTCGTCACCGACGTCCGGATGCCGCCGGGCCAGACCGACGAGGGACTGCGGGCGGCGGTCGCCCTGCGCGAACGCCGCCCGGGACTGCCCGTCCTCGTCCTCAGCCAGTACGTGCAGCACTCGTACGCGGCGGAGCTGCTCGACTCCGGGGACGGCTCGGGCGTCGGCTACCTGCTGAAGGACCGGATCGGCCAGATCGAGGAGTTCGTCGCCGCGGTCGCCACGGTGGCGGCGGGCGGCACGGTGGTCGACCCGGAGGTGGTCCGGCAGCTGCTGCGCCGCCGCCGGGACCCGTTGGAGCGGCTCACCCCGCGCGAGCGGGAGGTGCTGGCGCTGATGGCGGAGGGCCGGTCGAACGCGGCGATCTGCCGGGAGCTGGTGGTGTCGGACGCGGCGGTGGGCAAGCACATCGGCAACATCCTGATGAAGCTGGACCTGCCGCCCGCGGAGGAGTCGCACCGCCGGGTGCTGGCGGTGCTGCGGTTCCTCCGGGGGTGACGGGCCCACCGGGAGGGCGGCCGGGGAGGGCGCCCCGTCCGGTCAGGCTCCCTCCGGGCGGGGGCCCGTCCGGTCAGGCTCCGTCCGGGCGGGGGCCCGTCCGGTCAGGCTCCGTCCGGGCGGGGGCCCGGGTCCGGGGCGGGCGAGACGGCCTCGCGCAGCTTCGCGAACTCCGCCGCCAGCGCGTCCAGGGTGTAGTGGGCGTTGAGGCCGCTGGGGTTGGGCAGCACCCAGACCTCGGTCCCGCCGATCGACTCCTCCTGCCGTCCGATCGTCACGGTCCGCCGCCCGAACGCCGTCCGGTACGCGCCGATGCCGAGCACCGCCAGGGCCCGCGGCTCCAGCCGCAGCACCCGGGCGGTGAGCGCGGCGCCGCCCTCGCGCAGCTCCTCGGCGGTGAGCTCGTCCGCCTTGGCGGTGGCGCGCGGGGCGACGTTGGTGATGCCCAGCCCGAGGTCGAGCAGCCGGCGCTGCTCGTCCGGGCCGAACTGGTGCGGGGTGAAGCCCGAGCGGTGCAGCGCGGGCCAGAAGCGGTTCCCCGGACGGGCGAAGTGATGGCCGGTGGCGCCCGACCAGAGACCGGGGTTGATGCCGCAGAACAGCACCCGAAGGCCGTCGGCGGAGACGTCCTCGATGGTGGTGTCACGGGCGGCGGACAGCTGTTCCGCGGTCGGCTTCGTCGGGCGCGCGGGCTTCTCCACGTCGGGCGTCTCGGTCATTCGTCCAGTCTGCCGGTGGTGGCCGGTGCCCCGGCCGCCGGGGCGCCCGCCACCTCTGCCGACGTCCGGGCGGGTGCCGCCGACCCGGCCCCGGCGGTCGCCGGGACCGCCGCGCGGGTCGCCGCCAGGGACCGGGCCCGCCGCCGTGTCCGCAGCCACTGCACGCCGTACACCACCGCCGCCGCGTACGCCCAGCCGACGAAGACGTCCACGATGAAGTGCTCCGCGCCGTACACCAGGGTGAAGGTCATCGCGAGCGGGTACGCGACCAGCAGCATGCGCAGCCGGCGGCCGGCCGTCGGCCAGAAGAAGAAGAGCAGCATCGCCGGGTACGCCGAGTGCAGCGAGGGCATCGCGGCGACGTCGTTGGCGAACCGGCTGCCGTTCTCGAAGATCGACCCGGCCCGGGGGAGCCCGCTCTCCGTCAGCACGTCCGACACCACCCGGGTCAGCGCCGGGAGGTGGCCCTCCTGGGAGGCGAGCCACGGGGGGACGGCCGGGTAGAGGATGTACGTCGCGAAGCCGGCGAAGGTCAGCGCGAGATAGCAGGTGAGCAGGTGCCGGAACCGGTCGTGGCGACGGCGCCAGAGGACCGCGAGCACCACGAAGACCAGGAAGAAGTGCGACATGTAGACGGCGACCGCCGCGTAGTCGTACCAGTGCGGCGAGCCGGGTGTGTACAGCCCGTGCTGGAGCCGGACGGTCAGGGTCTCACCCAGGCCGATCAGTTCGTCGGCCCGCTGCTGCGGCCACAGGTACGGGCCCCACGGGGTGTGCGCGCCGTAGCCCCGCAGCAGCGAGTACGTCCAGACGACGGCCATCACCGGCACCCAGTCGCGCAGCACGAGCAGGAAGCCGCGCGGGCCGTGGCCGCTGTGCACGGCGGCGGCCAGCAGCGCGCCGATCAGCCAGAGGAACACCACGTCGTTGGAGTACGGCAGCCCGTAGGCGCGGACGTACCAGAGGAGGGCGAGCAGGTAGAGCGGCCACGCCAGCAGCCGGATCCGGGACAGGGCACCGGAGCGGGCGCCGTTCCGGGTGCCGGTCGCCGGGCGTAGCCGCCCGGCGCTCGCGGGAGGGGACGGCGGCGCCGGTCGCAGCATTCTGGTCATGCCGGTCGAAGCTAGCAAGGCATTCTTGGAGAACTCTCGGTGCGAACGGCCGTCCTTTCAGGTAGACCTCAGAAATGCCCCGTGCGGCGGAACGGCGGGCCCGCGGAGCGGGGTCCCGGTCGTTCGGGTGTTCGTGCACCCGGCCCTTCCGGCGCACGGGTGTTCGGTGGCGGGGGTGCGAGGGCGGTCCGGGGTCGGGGCGGTCGGGAGCCCCGGGGCTTCGGAGGTTCGAGGCCCCGGAGGTTCAGGACACGATGCCCAGCTCGTGCGGGGTGTTGTTGAACCGCCGCCCGGCCTGCTCGGTGACCGTCACGATGTCCTCGATCCGCACCCCGAACCGGCCCGGCAGGTAGACGCCCGGCTCGATCGAGAAGCACATGCCGGGGACGAGCGGCTGCTCCTCGCCCTCGACCAGGTACGGCGGCTCGTGCGTGGTGATCCCGATGCCGTGGCCGGTGCGGTGGATGAAGTACTCGCCGTACCCGGCCTCGGTGATGACCCGTCGGGCGATCCGGTCGATCTCCTGGCAGCTCACCCCGGGCCGGACCGCCTCGAACGCCGTCTGCTGCGCCTCCCGGACGACGTCGTGGACCTTCCGCACCTCGGCCGGGACGTCGGTGCCGAGATGCACGGTCCGGGTGGTGTCGGAGCCGTAGCCGTCCTTGAGACCGCCGAAGTCCAGCACGACGGTGTCACCGGACTCGATGACCCGGTCACCGGCCTCGTGGTGCGGGTCGGCGCCGTTCGGGCCGGAGCCGACCACGGTGAAGTCGACCTGGCTGTGCCCGTACTGGATGAGCAGCGCGCTGAGGTCGGCGGCCACGTCGGTCTCCCGGCGCCCGGCGAACTCGACCTCCAGGATGCCCCGGTAGGCGGCGTCGGCGGCGCCGCCGGCCGCGGCGAGGCGCTCCAGCTCGTCCGGGCCCTTGACGGCGCGCAGCATCGGCAGGGTCTCGGTGAGCGAGGTCCAGCCGGTGCCGGGCAGGGCGGCCTGGAGGCCGAGCAGGTGCATGGCCCAGGCGTTGTCGGAGATGCCGTACCGGCCCGCCCGGTCGAGCAGCGGGGCGGCGGTGGCGTACGGGTCCTGGCCGTCCGTCCAGTCGAGCAGCCGGACGGCGCGGGCGCCGGCCGCCTTCTCGGCGTCGGGGCGTTCCAGCACGGGGACGATCAGGGCGGGCTCGTGCCCGGCGCCGAGGACGAGGGCGGTCAGGCGTTCGGTGATCGCGGTGGGCTGGTACCCGGTCAGGTAGACGAGGTCGGGGCCGGGGGCGACGACCAGGCCGGCCAGCCCGGCGGCGGTGGCGGCCGAGGCCGCCCGGTCGAGGCGGGCTCGGTAGTCCTCGGTGGTGAAGGGTCGGGGCATGCGAGGTCTCCTGGTGGGGGCGAACGCTCCGGGGCGAGCGCTCCGGGGCGGTCGGAGCCCGGGCGGTCGGTGTCCGGGGGTGCGATGTCCGGGGGTCGATGTCCGGGGGTGCGATGTCCGGGGGTCGATGTCCGGGGGGTGCGGTGTCCGGCCGGGGCTCGACCGCCCGGGCCGGCGTCAACTCCGTTACGGTCTGGGCGAGTCGGCGTAGTGCTTGAGGAACAGCGCCTCCACGTGCGCCATGTGCTCGATCTCGCCGGGGTCGACGCTCTCGTTGGGCGCGTGGATCAGGCAGCGCGGCTCCTCGACGCCCATCAGGATGATCTCCGACTCCGGGAAGGTCCTGGCGAACACGTTGCAGAGCGGGATCGAGCCGCCCTGGCCGAGGAAGGAGAGCGGTCGTCCGTAGACCTCCTGCGCGGCCTTGTCGAGCGCCGCGTACGCGGGCCCGCCGGTGGCGGCCCGGAACGGCGAGCCGGTGCTCTCCGGGGCCACCTCGACGTGCACGCCCCAGGGCGCGGCGGCCTTCAGGTGCGCGACGAGGGCCTCCTGCGCGGCCTGCGGGTCCGTACCGGGCGGGACGCGGAGGCTGACCCGGGCCCGGGCGGTCGCCGGGACGGCGGCGGCGGAGCCGACCACGGGCGGGCAGTCGATGCCGAGCACGGTGACGGCCGGGCGGGCCCAGAGCCGGTCGGCGACGCTGCCGGAACCGGTCAGCCGGACGCCGTCCAGGACTCCCGCGTCGGTGCGGAACTGCTGCTCGTCGTAGCCGACGCCGCTCCAGCCGCCGGTGCTGTCCAGGCCGTCGATCCGCGTGCCGCCCTCGGCGTCGCGCAGCGTGTCGAGGACGCGGATCAGCGCGGCCAGCGCGTCCGGGGCCGGACCGCCGAACATGCCGGAGTGCACGTCGCCCTTGAGCGTGGCGACCGTGACCACCACGTTGGTGAGGCCGCGCAGGGAGGTGGTGGCGGTGGGCACGCCGACCGACGCGTTGCCGGTGTCGCAGACCAGCAGGGCGTCGGCGTGCAACTCGCCCGCGTGCGGCGGCACGTAGGCCTCCAGGCCGCCGGTGCCCTGCTCCTCGGACCCCTCGACGACCAGCTTGATGCCGACCGGGAGGTCGTCGCCGAGCGCCCGCAGCGCGGTGAGGTGCATGACGATGTTGCCCTTGCAGTCGGCGGTGCCGCGCCCGTACCAGCGGCCCTCGCGCTCGGTCAGCTCGAACGGCGGGGAGGTCCAGGCGGCGTCGTCGAGCGGGGGCTGGACGTCGTAGTGGCTGTAGAGCAGGACGGTCGGTGCGCCGGGCGGGGGCGGACGGTGGCCGACCACGGCGTGGCTCCCGTCCGGGGTCTCCTCCAGGTGGACGTCGCGCAGTCCGGCTTCACCGAAGGCGGCGGCGACCCACTCGGCGGCCTGGCGGCACTTCTCCGGCGGGTACTGGCGGGGGTCGGCGACGGAGGGGATGGCGACCAGTTCGGCCAGGTCGGTCTTGGCGCGGGGCATCAGGGCGGCGATCCGGCCGGCGAGTTCGTCGGTCATGGGTTCGGCTCCTTCCGGGGCAGGTGGGGCGGCCGGCTGTCGGGTCCGGCCGGCTGTCGGGTCCGGTCGGGTGCCGGCGGGTCGGTTGCCGGTTGCCGGCGGCTCAGGTGCGCGGCTCAGGTGCCGGCGGGTCGGTGGCCGGCGGGTCGGTGGCCGGCGCTGTCGGGCGTCAGTTGCGCACGGTGTCGTGGAGCTTGAGGTCGTCGATCTTGTCCTTGATGGCGGAGAGCTTGTCCGGGCAGTAGACCGAGAGCACGATCGTCTCGGCGAGGATCACCTCGCGGTCGGAGAGCACCGGACGCTGGCCGGGGCCGCCCGCGCCGTTGGACATGCCGTGCTTCCACTGCGCCTGCGTCAGCGAGTCGGCCGGGTCCTGGCAGACGGCGCCGCCGTCCTCGCCGAGGGTGTGCACGATCTGGCTCTGGGAGGGCACCGGGTAGCCAGCCGCGCCGAGTGCCTCGGAGAGCTGTTGGGCCTTGCGGTTGGCCTCGTTGGTGGAACGCAGCTGGGAGTAGGTCAGGAGGCCGGTGACCAGCATGGCGACCAGGAGGACGATCGCGCCGATGTAGATCCAGCGGTGCTGGGAGGCCATCAGGCTGCGGGTCATGACGCACCTCCGGGGGTACCGCCGGTACCGGGTCCGTCGGGTCCGCCGTCGGGTCCGCCGTGGGGTCCGCCGTGGGGTCCGGTGCCGGGTCCGCCCGGCCCGCCGTCGGGTCCGGTGCCGGGTCCGTCGGGTCCGCCCGGCCCGCCGTCGGGTCCGGTGCCGGGTCCGTCGGGTCCGCGGGGGTCGTCGTGGGTGCTGCCGGGGCCGACGTGGTCCGCCGGTCCGCCGTCGTGGGGCCGGTTGCCGGCCGACCTCTCGGCGGCCGACCGTTCGGCGGAGGACCTCTCGGCGGCCTCCACCTCGGCGAGTTCCGCCTGCGCGTCGGGCGAGCGCCACTCGGGCTTGCGCAGCCGCAGGAACAGGTAGGGGATCACCAGCCCGAGCAGGGCCAGACCGCCGCCGACGATCACCACGTACGACCAGACCGAGCCGCTGCCGAACTGCGAGGAGGGGACGAAACCGATCGCCATCGCGGCGGCCGAGGCGATCAGGCCCGTCACCGCGATCGGCACCAGCGCCGGCGCGCGGTAGCCGCGCGGGTGGTCGGGCTGGGTGCGGCGCAGCCGGATCGCGGCGGTGAACATCAGCAGGTAGACGATCAGGTACACCTGTGTGGTGATCACCGAGAAGATCCAGTAGGCACTGGAGACGTTCGGGATCAGCGCGTACGCGAGGGCGATGACGGTGGTGACCACACCCTGGGTGACCAGCAGGTTCTGCTGGACCCCCTCCCCGTTGAGCCGCTGCAGGAACGGCGGCAGGTAGCCCTCCTGCCGGGAGATCATCAGCAGGCCCTTGGACGGTCCGGCCAGCCAGGTGAGCATGCCGCCGAGCGAGGCGGAGACCAGCGCCACCGCGATCACCGGGGTGAGCCAGCCGATGTGGAAGTACTGGAAGAACGAGTCGAAGGCCTGCATCACGCCCGCGGTCAGGCTGAGCTCGCTGGACGGCACCACCCAGCTGATCGCCAGCGCAGGCAGGATGAAGATCGCCAGCACCATCCCGGAGGAGGTGAACATCGCCCGCGGGAACTCCTTGGCCGGGTCGCGGAGCGAGGAGACGTGCACCGCGTTCATCTCCATGCCGGAGTAGCTGAGGAAGTTGTTGACGATCAGCACCAGGCTGGCCAGACCGGTCCACTGCGGGAACAGGTGCGCGGCGTTCATCGGCGCGGCGGAGGGGTTGCCCTGGCCGAGGAAGACCAGACCGAGCACCACCAGCAGCACGCCGGGGATCAGCGTGCCGATCACCAGGCCCATCGAGGAGAGGCCGGCCACGGCCTTGGTGCCGCGCGAGGAGACCCAGACGCCGGTCCAGTACAGCACCATGATCACGATCGCGGTGTACAGGCCGTTGCTGGCGAGCGCCGGGTTGACCACGTAGGCGATGGTCGACGCCACGTACGCGAGCAGGGACGGGTAGTAGAAGATCGTCATCGCGAACTGGCACCAGACGGCCAGGAAGCCGAGCGGCTTCGACAGGCCCTCCGACACCCAGCGGTAGACACCGCCCTCCCAGCCGGACGCCAGCTCGGCGGAGACCAGCGCGGTCGGGAGCAGGAAGACGACCGCCGGGAGGAGGTAGAGGAAGACGCACGCGAGGCCGTAGACCGCCATCGTCGGGGCGGAGCGGAGGCTGGCCACCGAGCTGGTCGTCATCAGGGCGAGCGTCAGCCAGGACATCCGGGGCGCGCTCGCGAGCCTGGTCGCGACCGCGCCGGTGCGCTGCCGGGTGGCCGGGCCGGTGCCGGCGCCTCCGGGACCCGCTCCGCCCGGTCCCGTTCCTCCCGGCCCGCCCGTACCGGGACTGCCACGACCGGACGAGGGCACGTCCATGGAACTCATCAGTCCTCCTCGGGGCCCGGCGGGTCTGGTTCGGCGGGCCTGGTTCCAGCAGCCCGCCCCGGGGATGGCCCCGGGGCGGGCCGTACCCGGCCAGTTCACCCGGTTGCCGGTGAGGCCGCATGCGGCGTGCACCCGCACGGGTGATCGACTCTCAGGGGTGGGCGGAGGAGTGCGGCCGGCCCGCTGTCCGGTTTTCGGGTCGGCGGACCGGTGGGGCGGTGTACCGGTGGTCGGGCGAGGCGGTGGACCGGCGGGCGGGGCGGGGGCAGCCGGGACCGGCACCCAGGCCACCGCGAGCAGCAGCCCGCCGGGGCCCGCCAGCCGGTGCAGCCGGCCCACCAGGAACGCGCCGGCCAGTGCCCCGACGGCCTACCCGGCCGGCGCCGGCCCGATCCCGCCGCTCGACGTACCCTGCCCGCGCGGGATCACCATCACCGGGGCGGCAACATCGGGGTGGCCGCCACGTCGAGGACCAGGACGACGGCGAGGGCGGAGGAAGGCGTTGGCGGCGAGGAAGCGGAAGCCGGCGAGGGCACCGCCGTCCTTCTCCGGGGAGTCCTGCGCCGGGGGGCTCGCGTCCGCCGCTCCCGGGCGGTTCGGGAACCGGACCAGCAGGGCCGAGGCCAGCGCGAGCAGCGAGGCGAGCGCCGTCCCGACGTACGGTGCGCCCCGGCCGGGCCCGAACAGTGCCCCCGCCGGCGGCGGCCCGACCGGCCCCGCGCCGTTCATCCGCGCCTCGTCCTGCGCCGGCGCCTGCCTCAGTTGCTCGGGCGGGACGACCGAGCGCACCGCGAGCAGCCGGACCGGACCGCTGTACGCGACGGTCGCGCCGATCACGACGGCCACCGGACAGGGTGTGGACGAGGGTCGGCCGGTCCAGGGCCATCGCCGGCGGGACGCTCGCGGAGGCGAGCAGCCGGGTGCCGTCGGCGGCGATCAGGATCCGCCGGCGGTCGTATCGGTCGGCGACCGCGCCGCCGTGGACCCCGAGGACGACGGCGGTGCCGATCCGGAGGGGGCGACTTCTCCACCCCGCAGGAGGGCTCGGTCGGCCTCCCCGGGCTGTTCTCGCACGTCACGCTGCGGCTCAGCCCCGAGCGGCTGGTCCGGCTCCGGGCCCAACTCAAGCACGTGTTCGCCGAGTTGCACGCCGAAGGGCAGAGCGCGTCGGCGGATGCGGTGGAGGTGGCCGCCTTCGCCCTGCTGTACGGGGTCCGGCCGGACGCAGCCGTCCCGGCCGGGTCGGCCGATCCGCCGGAGGCCGCCGGTCCCCCGCCGGCCGGCTCTCGAAGCGGTACCCGGCCGGGCACGGAATCGTAAACGCCGGGCGCACTGTCAGTGCCATGGTTCAGGATGACTGAATGTCATACGAACTTCAGGCGCTGATCGGCTCGGCGGAGCTGGTCGCAGTGGCGGCCGCCGAGGTTCCGGCGGCCCGCCCCCGACCGCTGGCCCAGGGGTTGGCGATGATCCCGGCGACGCCCGCCTTCCTGGCCTCGCTGCGACTCGGCGGGCAGGAGTCGGCGACCACCGGAGCCGTCGGCTTCGCCTGGTTCCCGGACGGCCTCGAACGCAGGCTCGCCGCCTGGTCCAAGGCCGGCCCGATCGCCTGCGTCGAGGCGAACTTCTTCGGCGGCACCGGCACCCAGCGCGCCGCCGTCTGGGCCGACGGCCGGCTCGACCTCGGCCCGCTCACCGGTGGCGAGTTCGAACCCACGCCGCCCGAGGGCAGTCCGATTTCCCGCGTCCTGCGCAGGCTCGGGGCCCGGGTGGAGGACGCCGCCCACCGCGACGAGTTCGACGCCGTCGGCCTCGGCGAGCACCGCAGCACGGCCTCCTGGGCGTCGGCCCGCTGACCCGTCACCCCGGGGAGCGGTCGGCGCCGACCGCCTGACGGCGTGTCGCCGCCGGTCGCCGCGTGTCGTGCACCGTTCGGCGTACACGCGGTGGCTGGGCCAACTGGCCTGCCCCACGGTGTGAATCAGGCATTTCGCCTGATTCGTACCGAGAGGAAAGCATCACCCATGCGTGCCACCTGGATGGCCACCGCGCTGACCGCAGCCCTTGTGCTGGCTCCGGTCGCCACGGCGACCTCCGCCACCGCCGCCGGCAACGGAGCCGCGGTCGCCCCCGCCCACGTCAGCACCTTCGCGGTCCCCGTCGACCTCCCCCTGCCCGTCCCGGCCGCCCCCGCGGTGCCCGGTGCGGAGGCCCTCCCGTCCCTGCCGGATCTCTCGACGCTGTTCGCCCTGCCGGCCATCCCGGCGGCCCCGGTCGCTCCTGCCGTCCCGGCCGCTCCCGCGGTCCCCGATCCGACGGCCGCCGTCAGCGGAGTCCTCCAGCTGGTCGACGGCCTGCTCTCGACCGTCGCTCCGCTGCTCGGGGCGCCCGACCTCGGGCCCCTCCAGCAACTCCTCGCCTCGCTGGAGGCGACTGTTCAGGCCCTGATCGGCCAACTGCCCGCACCCCCACCGGTGACGGCCCCCGTCCCGCCCCCGACCGTCGACCCCCCGGCGACCCCGACCGTCCCGCCGGCGGACCAGCTGGCCTTCCTCAAGGCCCAGGCGCAGGCTCTCCTCCAGGCCCGCCCCCTGCCCGGTGTCGTCGCTCCCCAC
>NZ_JBHXKE010000002.1:77639-115656 GCF_042722765.1 Kitasatospora sp. NPDC058406 | reverse complement strand
CCGGGTGGTGTTGCTGGGCGGTTTCGCCCCCGCCACCGGCAGTTTCCCGGGGCCGGGCCGGTCGGGGGTGGTGTAGGTGCTGGGCTGAGGCCCCGGCGACGGCACCGGGCCCGGCCCCGCTGAACGGGGGTGCGGGGCCCGGTTCCATTCAGGGAATGGAGTTGGCCGAAAACCGACCATGGCACGGCCGGAAAGGTGATGTGCCGTGCCTGTCGGGCGCTGTCGTCCGGCATCCGGACCCGGCTCCGGACCGGATGCGCTGGTCAG
Organism: Kitasatospora sp. NPDC058406; assembly: GCF_042722765.1. NCBI lineage: Bacteria > Bacillati > Actinomycetota > Actinomycetes > Kitasatosporales > Streptomycetaceae > Kitasatospora > Kitasatospora sp. NPDC058406. Next base: position 115,389 of record NZ_JBHXKE010000002.1, on the reverse strand, counting down.
TGCCCGCGGGGGGTGATCGAACCTTTCCGGCGGTGATGAAAACGATCTCCGGTAGTTCCCACGGCCGTAACACGGGTGGCGGTCCGACAGATGTACGGGTCGGTAGCTAATCGGCCAATCCATGGCATGCATCTGTCATTCACGGCTCGTTTGCTGCCACGATTCCTCCGGCTGCAGACGAGGGGGCCCCACCCCCCGGTGCAGCTGTCCCAGGTCAGGTACAGCGCATCCCCCCTGCCAGTACGTCAGCTCCGCAACCGCACCCGCGCCGCGCACCCGGCGGCGGGGGCCCCCACTGAGTCGCGACCCCGCGACCAGGTTCTCTCCACCGTCCGCGAACCCCGCGGCGGTCGGAAAAGGAGTCCGCATGTCCCGTTACGCCCACGCCCGGAAGGCAGCGGTTGTCATGGCCGCCTCCACCGCGCTGCTGGTGACCGGCATCCCGGTCATCGCGCAGGCGGTCACCCCTGACGCACCGGCGATCGTCGCCGCGCAGCAGGCGAGCCGGGCCCAGCTGATCGCCTCCGCGAACCAGCAGACCGCCGGCCTCGCCCAGACCCTCGGCCTCACCGGCGAGGAGAAGCTGGTCACCAAGGACGTCGTCCAGGACGCCAACGGCGCCCGCCACCTGCGCTACGAGCGCACCTACGCCGGTCTCCCGGTGCTCGGCGGCGACCTGATCGTCCACCAGGACGCCACCGGCGCCACCCAGGGCGTGACCAAGGCCAGCGACGCCGTGCTCTCCGGCGTGAACACCTCGCCGAAGCTCGCCGCCCCGAAGGCCCAGGAGGCCGCGCTCGCCGCCGAGGCGGGCTCCTCCCTCGACGCCGCCCCGCGCCTGGTGGTCTGGGCCGCCGACGGCGCCGCCAAGCTCGCCTGGGAGACCGTCGTCACCGGCAAGGAGTCGGACGGCACCCCGAGTCGCCTGCGCGTCGTCACCGACGCCGCCACCGGCGCCGTGCTCGGCAAGAACGAGGCCATCAAGACCGGCACCGGCCAGGGCGTCTTCGTCGGCAACGTGCCGCTGACCACCACCCAGAGCGGGTCCACGTACCAGCTCAAGGACGGCACCCGCGGCGGCCAGTACACGACCAACATGAACAACGGCACGACCGGCAACGGCACGCTGTTCACCAAGTCGAGCGACACCTGGGGCAACGGGCAGGCCAGCAACAAGGAGTCCGCCGCCGTCGACGCCCAGTACGGCGCCGCCGCGACGTGGGACTTCTACAAGAACACCTTCGGTCGCAGCGGCATCCGCAACGACGGCGTCGGCGCCTTCAGCCGGGTCCACTACGACAGCGGCTACGTCAACGCCTTCTGGGACGACGACTGCTTCTGCATGACCTACGGCGACGGCGACAACAACACCCACCCGCTGACCGAACTCGACGTCGCCGGCCACGAGATGAGCCACGGCGTCACCTCCGCCACCGCCAACCTCAACTACTCCGGCGAGTCCGGCGGCCTCAACGAGGCCACCTCCGACATCTTCGGCAACGCCGTCGAGTTCTACGCCAACCTGCCCGCCGACAACCCGGACTACCTGGTCGGCGAGCTGATCGACATCAACGGCAACGGCACGCCGCTGCGCTACATGGACAAGCCCTCCAAGGACGGCCGCTCGGCCGACTCCTGGTACTCGGGCGTCGGCAACCTGGACGTCCACTACTCGTCCGGTGTCGCCAACCACTTCTTCTACCTGCTGGCCGAGGGCAGCGGCGCCAAGGTCATCAACGGCGTCAGCTACAACAGCCCGACCGCCAACAACGTCACCGTCACCGGCATAGGCCGGGACAAGGCGCTGCAGGTCTGGTACAAGGCGCTGACCTCGTACATGACCTCCACCACCAACTACTCCGCCGCCCGTGACGCGACCCTCAAGGCCGCCAAGGACCTGTACGGCGAGAACAGCCCCGAGTGGATCGCCGTCGGCACCGCCTGGGCCGGCGTCAACGTGGGCACCGTGCCCCCGAACCCGGGTGGCGTCACCGTCACCAGCCCCGGCAACCAGAGCACCAAGGTCGGCACCGCCGTCAACCTGGCCGTCAAGGCCACCGGCGGCACCGCCCCGCTCACCTACACCGCCACCGGTCTGCCGGCCGGCCTGTCGATCAACGGCTCCACCGGCGTGATCACCGGCACCCCGACCGCCGTCGGCACCTCCAACGTCACCGTGACCGCGAAGGACGCCGCGAACAAGACCGGCACCGCCACCTTCACCTGGACGGTCACCGACACCAGCACCACCTGCACCCCGGCGCAGCTGCTCGGCAACGCGGGCTTCGAGACCGGCACCGCCGCGCCGTGGACCGCCTCCAGCGGTGTCGTCGACAAGTCGGCCTCGCAGGCCCCGCACGGCGGCACCTGGAAGGCGTGGCTGAACGGCTACGGCTCCACCCACACCGACACCCTCTCCCAGACGGTGTCCATCCCGGCCGGCTGCAGGGCCACGCTGAGCTTCTACCTGCACGTCGACACCGGTGAGTCCGGCTCGACCGTCTACGACAAGCTGGCCGTGACCGTCAACGGCACCGCGCTGAAGACCTACTCCAACGTGGACGCGGCCTCCGGCTACCAGCTGCGCACCTTCGACCTCTCGGCCTACGCGGGCCAGTCGGTGACGATCAAGTTCACCGGCACCGAGGACGCCTCGCTGCAGACCAGCTTCGTGATCGACGACACCGCGATCGCCACGAGCTGACCCGGCGCCGGTAGACCCGGCAAGGCCAGGTAAGACAGGGGCAGGGCCCGGCGGCTTTCGGCCGCCGGGCCCTGTGGCGTACCCGGGCGGCGCCGTGAGTTCCCGGAAACCCGCCGGTCACGCCGGAGCAACCGGCGGGCAACACGAAACACGCGTGAAACGCGGCCGTCCGCGACCGGAAATCCGGCCTCGCCACACTTCCGGCACGCGCTCCGCCGCAGGACGGCGGCGGAAGATGCTGTCACAGGACCCCGCCGCAGGACCACGTCGCAGGACCCCCGGAGGTACCCCATGCCCCTGGCCGCCTTCCCGGCCGACCACCCGGCCGATCATCCGGTCGGCCACCTGGCCGCTCGTCTGGCCGACGCGCCGGCCGCCGGAGCGCCGCCCGTCATCGACACCGGCGACACCGCCTGGCTGCTCGCCAGCACCGCCCTCGTCCTGCTGATGACGCCCGGCCTGGCGCTGTTCTACGGCGGTATGGTCCGCACCAAGAGCGTGCTCAACATGATCATGATGAGCTTCGTCTCGATCGCCGTCGTCACCGTGGTCTGGCTGCTGGCCGGCTACTCGCTCGCCTTCGGCCCGGACGCCGGCGGCTGGGGCCTGATCGGCGGCCTGGACCACCTGGGGATGGCCGGGATCACCCCGTCCTCGGTCACCGGCCGCGTCCCCACCGTGCTGTTCGCCACCTTCCAGCTGACCTTCGCGATCATCACCGCCGCGCTGATCAGCGGTGCCATCGCGGACCGTGCCAAGTTCGGCTCGTGGGTGGCCTTCACCGCCGTCTGGACGCTGCTGGTCTACGTCCCCGTCGCCCACTGGGTGTTCGCGCCCGGTGGCTGGATCCTGTCGAAGCTCGGCGCGCTGGACTTCGCCGGCGGCACCGTCGTCGAGGTCAACTGCGGGGCGAGCGGCCTGGCCCTGGCGCTGCTGCTCGGCCCGCGGATCGGCTTCCGGAAGGAGGCGATGCGCCCGCACAACCTGCCGCTGGTCCTGCTCGGCGCCGGCCTGCTCTGGTTCGGCTGGTTCGGTTTCAACGCGGGCTCGGCGCTGGGCGCCAACGGGCTGGCGGCCTCCGCCCTGCTCAACACCCAGGCGGCCGGCTGCACCGGGCTCCTCGGCTGGCTGATGGTGGAGAAGCGGCGGGACGGCCACGCCACCACCCTGGGCGCGGCCTCCGGCGCGGTGGCCGGCCTGGTCGCCATCACGCCGTCCTGCGGCAGCGTCGACCTGCCCGGCGCCCTCCTGATCGGGCTGGCGGCGGGAACGGTCTGCTCGTACGCGGTGAGCTGGAAGTTCCGCTTCGGTTTCGACGACTCGCTGGACGTGGTGGGCGTGCACTTCGTGGCCGGGGTGATCGGCACCGCGCTGATCGGCCTGTTCGCCACGGCCACGATGACCGGCGGCCCGGCCGGGCTCCTGCACGGCGGCGGCTTCGGGCAGCTGGGCAAGCAGGCGGTGGCGATCCTGGCCGTCGCCGCCTACTCCTTCGCGGCCACCTACGGGATCGGCCGGGTGATCGGCCGGGTGATGGGCTTCCGCGCCGACGAGGAGCAGGAACTCACCGGCCTGGACCTCGCCGTGCACGCCGAGACCGCGTACGATCACGGCGTCCTGGGCCACGGCGTGCTGGGGCAGGGGGCCGCCGTGTTCTCGGCCGCCCACGGCCCCGACCGCACCGCCGCCACCGTGCTCGCGCACCCGTCCGACAAGGCGCCCTCCGCATGAAGCTGATCACCGCGATCGTCAAGCCGTTCAAGCTGGACGACGTCAAGAGCGCGCTGCAGGCCGTCGGCGTGCACGGACTGACCGTCAGCGAGGCCAGCGGGTACGGGCGTCAGCACGGTCACACCGAGGTGTACCGGGGCGCGGAGTACCGGATCGACCTGGTGCCGAAGGTCCGGATCGAGGTCGTCGTCGAGGACGAGGACGCCGACCTGGTGGTCGAGGAGATCGTCCGGGCCGCCCGGACCGGCAAGATCGGCGACGGCAAGGTCTGGGCGGTGCCGGTGGAGACCATCGTCCGGGTCCGCACGGGGGAGCGCGGACCGGACGCGGTGTAGGCCCGCGCCCGTCCGGTCGGGGCCAGGGCCCCGACCGGAGGGTCCCGCCTCGGCGCGCGTGCTCCGGCGCGTGCCGGTGTGCCCGCGTCACCGGCTCCGTCCGTCGAGCCCCGGGATCTGCCGCCAGGCGCCGTCGGCGGCGGCCTCCTGCCACCACGTCAGGTCGTGCGGCGGGGCGTCCCTGGTCCGCCGGGCGTGGAGGATCGGGTCGTCGGGGTCGTGCAGGGTGCCGTTGTGGACGGCGACCGCGACCCGGGTGCCGTCCGGCAGGGGCGTCCAGATCCGGTACGTGACCCAGCCGGTGGCGGCCGTCTCCAGGACCTCGACGACCTGCGGGTCCCGGCCGGGCCCGGGGACCGTCGAGCAGCGGTAGCCGGCCTCCCGCTCCCCGTCGGTGCGGAGCTCGCAGGTGGGGGCGGCGGCCTGCGAGGCCGGGCCGTGCACCTCGACGGAGACGGTGGCCGCGCCCCGACCGTCGTCGTACCTGGTCCAGAGCACGGCGTCGGCCGCCGGGTCGAGGGTGAGCTGGTCGGCGCCGGGCTCAGGGTCCAGCCGGGTGCCTGGGCCGAGCAGGCCGGCCAGCGCGGACTGCAGCGCGGTGCGCTGACGCGCCCGCAGGAGCTCCGGGCCGGCGTCGGCGGTTGGCGCGGTCGCCGAAGCCGTCGCGGCCGTGCCGTTCGGGGCGGAGGTCGGGGCGGCCGGGCCGGTGCCGACGCCGGCCGGCCCGGGCAGACCCGTCAACGCGACGGTGACGGCCAGCGCGAGCACGGCACCGGCCGAGGCGGCCGTGCCCAGCCGTCGGCGACGGCGCAGCACGCGGCCGTGCCGGGTGGCCTCGGCGATCATCACGGCGACCGGCGGGTGCAGGTCCTGGACGCTGTCGGCGAGCAGCCTGCCCAGGTCGTGTTCGAGGTCCGGGTCGGGGGCCATGGCGGGGCTCCTGGTGGCGGTGGGTCGGGGCGGGGCGTCCGGGGCGGGGCGTCCGGGGCGGGGCCGGCGAGGCGGGGCCGGCCGGGTCGGGGTGGCCGTCAGGGCCGGAACAGCAGTTCGCGGTCGTCCGCAAGGATCTCGCGCAGCCGGGCGAGCGAGCGGGTGGAGAGCCCCTTGACGGCGGCCGGGGTGGTGCCGAGCATCTCGGCGACGGCCTCGATGGGGTGGTCCTCCAGGTAGCGCAGGACGACCACGGCGCGGTTGCGGGGCGGCAGCGTGCGCAGGGCCGCGACCAGGGTGAGCCGCAGCTCGGAGCCGTTGGCGGGGTGGTCGTCGGGGCGGACCGGGGTGTCGGGGAGCTCGGCGACGGCGATCTCGCCGGAGCGGCGCAGCCGTCGGTGGGAGAGGTAACAGCGGAGCAGCACCTTGCGGGCGTAGGCGTCGATCGACGGTTCGTCGTCGCCCCGGCGGAGCCGGCCCCAGACCGAGTAGAGCTTGGCGAGGGTGGTCTGGACGAGGTCCTGGGCCTGGTGCCAGTCGCCGCACATCAGGTAGGCGACCTGGAAGAGCCGTCCGGCCCGATTGGCCGCGAACTCCTCGAAGTCGCCCGCCCTGTCCATGCCGTCCCCCGTGCGTGTGCTGCTCGTGCCGTGTGTTGCCCGGGCCGGTGCTGCCCGTGCGTGTGCTGCTCGTGCCGTGTGCTGCCCGGACGCGCGCTCGCGCCGGTGCCTCCGGTACCGATCGTTCTCGGCCACCGTTCTTATCCACGCTGCGGGGACCGGGAAAGTCGCACACGAGTTTTTCGGGCTGCCGAAACGTTCCTTCCAGGCCCTTGACGGGCCTCGGTGTCGACTCTAGGTTCAGCGCTGCAAGTTTCCTGAAAGTTTCAGCAAGCTTTCGCACGCAGTACCCGGGCTGCCCCCACCCCAGCCACCCCAGGAGACAACGTGGTCACCACCGCCCCCGCCCGCCGGCCCGCCCGGACGGCCGGCGCACTCGCCGCCTCGGCGACCCTCGCGCTCTCGCTCACCGCGGCCCTCGCCGCCGCCCCCGCCGCGCAGGCGGCCCCGCCCGGCAACGGCAGGGACGTCACCGCGACGCTCTTCGAATGGCGCTTCGACTCGGTCGCCAAGGCCTGCACCGACACCCTCGGCCCGAAGGGCTACGGCTTCGTCGAGGTCTCGCCGCCCCAGGAACACATCCAGGGCGGCCAGTGGTGGACCTCCTACCAGCCGGTCAGCTACCGGATAGCCGGGCGACTCGGCGACCGGACCGCCTTCAAGAACATGATCGACACCTGCCACGCCGCCGGCGTCAAGGTGATCGCCGACGCGGTGATCAACCACATGTCGGCCGGCACCGGGACCGGCACCGGCGGCACCGCGTACGGCAAGTACGCCTACCCCGGCTTCTACCAGGACCAGGACTTCCACTCCTGCCGCACCGCGATCAGCAACTACAACGACCGCTCCAACGTGCAGAACTGTGAGCTGGTCAACCTCTCCGACCTCGACACCGGCAGCGCCCACGTCCAGCAGACCGTCGCGCGCTACCTCGACGACCTGGCCTCGCTGGGCGTCGACGGCTACCGGATCGACGCGGCCAAGCACATCGCCGCCGCAGACCTCGCAGCGATCAAGGCCAGAACGGCGAACCGGCAGGCGTACTGGGTGCAGGAGGTCATCTACGGCGCGGGCGAACCGGTCCAGCCCTCCGAGTACACCGGTACCGGCGACGTCGACGAGTTCCGCTCCGGCACCTGGCTGAAGAGCGCCTTCCAGGGAGGACGGCTCGCCGACCTGTCCGGCTGGGGTTCCGGCCTGCTCCCGACCGACAGGGCCCGGACCTTCGTCGACAACTGGGACACCGAGCGGAACGGCTCCACGCTCACCTACAAGGACGGCTCGGCGTACACCCTGGCCAACGTCTTCCTGCTGGCCCACCCGTACGGCGCGCCCAACGTCTACTCCGGCTACGCCTTCACCGGTCACGACGACGGCCCGCCCAACGGCGGCACCGTCAACGCCTGCTACCAGGACGGCTGGAACTGCACGCACGCCTGGCGCCAGGTGGCCAACATGGTCGGCTTCCGCAACGCGGTGGCCGGCACCGGGCTGACCGACTGGTGGTCCAACGGCAACAACGCGATCGCCTTCGGGCGCGGCGGCAAGGGATTCGTGGCGGTCAACCGGGAGGGCGGGGCGATCACCCGGACCTTCCAGACCTCCCTGCCGGCCGGCAGCTACTGCGACGTCCAGCACGGCGACGCGGCGGCCGGCGGCTGCACCGGTCCGTCCTACACGGTCGGCCCGGACGGGCGGTTCACCGCCACCGTCGGGGCGGGGGACGCGGTCGCGCTCCACGTCGGTGCGCCCGGGAGCGGCACGGTGGTGACCGGCGGGGCCTCCTTCGCGGTCAACGCGACCACCGCGTGGGGCCAGAACGTCTTCGTGGTCGGCGACAACGCGGCCCTCGGCGGCTGGGACGCCGGCCGCGCGCTGCCGCTCTCCTCGGCCGCCTACCCGGTGTGGAAGGCGGACGTCGCGATGGCCGCCGGAACGGCCTTCGCCTACAAGTACGTCCGCAAGGACGCCGCCGGGAACGTCACCTGGGAGTCCGGCGCCAACCGGACCGCCACCGTGCCGGCCTCGGGCCGGGTGAGCCTGAACGACACCTGGCGAGGCTGAACCACGGCCCCGCCCTTGCCCCGACGGACGGCCGGCCCCCGCTTCACTGCGGGCGCCGGCCGTCCTCTGCACGAAGCCCCTTCGGCGGAAGCCCTCTCGGTGGTTCCGGTGGCTCCGGTGGTTCCGGTGGTTCCGGTGGTTCCGGTGCCTTCGGTGCGGTGGCGGTCCTCGTGGCTCCGGCGCCCTGGGAGCTAGCCCCGGCCGATGTACGGCATGGCGGTCGCCATCACCGTCGCGAACTGCACATTGGCCTCCAGCGGCAGCTCCGCCATGTGCCGCACGGTGCGGGCGACATCGGTGACGTCCATGGTCGGTTCCACCGCGATCCGCCCGTCCGCCTGCCGCACCCCCCGGGTCATCGCCGCGGTCATCTCCGTGGCGGCGTTGCCGATGTCGATCTGCCCGCAGGCGATCCGGTACGGGCGGCCGTCCAGCGACAGTGACTTGGTCAGACCCGTCACGGCGTGCTTGGTCGCGGTGTACGCGACCGAGTTCGGCCGCGGCACGTGTGCGGAGATCGAGCCGTTGTTGATGATCCGGCCGCCCTGCGGGTCCTGGGCGCGCATCTGCCGGAACGCGGCGCGCGCGCAGAGGAAGGCCCCGGTCAGGTTGAGGTCGACCACGGCCCGCCACTCGGCGACGTCCAGCTCGTCCACCGGGGCAGGGGGGCCGAACGTGCCCGCGTTGTTGAACAGCAGGTCGACCCGGCCGAAGCGGGCGACGGCCGCGGCGAAGAGCGCGTCCACGGCCGCCGGGTCGGTGACGTCGGTCGGCACCACGGCCGTGCCGGCCGCGCCGGTGCCGCACAGCCGGGCCGTCTCGTGGAGCGGATCGCCCCGGCGCCCGGCGAGGACGAGCCGCCAGCCACCGGCCGCGAGCTCCGCCGCTACGGCGCGGCCCACGCCGCTGCCGGCTCCGGTGACGACGGCGGTGCGGTGGTCGATCGGCTGGGACACGGCGGGCTCCTCTGGCGGGGCGGGGCGGGTGGACACGGGGTGCGGGTGACGGGTCTCGGCCGGCGGCCGGGTGGCTCGATCGTTCCCGATCCCGGGGGCCGCGTCACTGGTACGAGGATCCAAGGCTCGCCCCGTCCTGCCGGGCGGCGGGCTGTGCGCCCCGCTGTCCGAGCGCGCCCCGCTGTCCGAGCGCGCCCCACCGGCCGAGCGCGCGCCCGGCCGTGCGCTCGGCCGGGCGGGCGGCTCCGCACCCGTGACGCCGTCAGGGCCGCCTCCTCACCGACCCCGCCGACCGGCGGGGATCCGCCCCCGCCGGTCGGCAGGGAGGCTTGGCAGCCTTTACCCGATCGGGAACAAACATTGGGTCTGCGCTGGTCCGCGCGCAACCGGCCCACCCCGGTCCACGTCATAAGATCGCAGGACGGCACGCCACCCCGCAGGGCGGCGCGCCGCCTCCCGGGGGTCTCGCAGGTAGCCGCGCCCCGGGCCTGTCCGGCCCCACCCGGGGCCACCGCCCTTGCTCCCCCGGAGCGGGCGCGACACCGGTCGGAGAGTTCTCACCGTGCAGCCGCAGTCCACCCGTTTCCGCGCCGTGCTGACCGGCGCCACCGCCTTCACCCTGGCCGCCGTCCTGGCGGCCTGTGGCAGTACGGACGGCAGCGCCAAGGGCGACGCGGTGAAGGGCGGCGGCGCCGCGACGGGCGCCGGCGGCGCCTCGCCCTCGACGCCCTCCTCCTCGGGCACCTCCTCCTCGGGCACCTCCTCCTCGGGTACCTCGCCCTCGGGCACCGCGTCCTCGGGTACCTCGCCGTCGGGCACCGCGTCGTCCTCCGCCCCCGGCTCCCCGACGGCCGGTTCCACCTCGACCTCCGCCGCGCCGGTTGCGCCGCCCCAGAGCGCCACCGGCAAGGTGTTGATGCCCACGGGTCCGGCCGCCGCCTTCACCAAGGCCCGGGACACCGCCGCCGGCCAGATCGTCATGACCACGCTGAACGGCCCCAAGTCCGGTGTCTCCGGCAAGGTCTGGGTCTGGCTGCCGCCGGAGTACAACGACCCGAAGTACGCCCGGACCGGCTTCCCGGTGCTCACCCTCTACGCGGGCGGCCAGAGCGCCGGCTACAACACCTGGACCGACAACCAGCTGCCGATCCAGGAGTACGGCGCGGACCTCTCCAAGCAGGGCAAGGCGCACCCCTTCATCATGGTGATGCCGGTGCAGAACCTCGACTCCAACGAGGCCAAGGCCCTGGAGTGCGCGGACATCCCGGGCCAGCCGAAGATGGGCACCTGGATGGCCGAGGACATCCCCGACTTCGTCCGGGCCAACTTCCGCACCGTGAAGGGCCGCGACGGCTGGGGCCTGATGGGCGCCTCCACCGGCGCGTTCTGCAGTGCGAAGCTCGCCCTCCAGCACCCGGACAAGTTCAAGGCCGCCGTCCCGATCGACGGCTACTTCGTCCCGGACTCGCCGCTCTGGAAGGGACACGACGCCGAGCGGCAGGCCAACAGCCCCGAACTGCTGGTCACCCAGGGCAAGGCCGACGTGCGGATCCTCGCCACCGCCGGCGGCGCCAACGCGTACGAGATGAAGCTGGTCAAGGCGTGGGCCGCCAAGGCCGCGCCGCCGCTCACCGTCGAGTACTACGAGCAGCCCGGCGGCAAGCACCTGACCAGCGACTTCAAGAAGATGATCCCGGACACCCTGCAGTGGCTCAGCAAGAACCTCGCAGGACCGCAGGCCGACTGAGCCGTGCTCGTGCCGAGCCCCGTGCCGGGCACCCGGCGCGGGGCTCAGCGGTACGCGGAGCCCCGCCGGCCCTCGTCGACCGCCCGGACGAACCCGCGCTCCTCGTCAGCTCCCGCCGGCCCGCCGGCCTACCGCCGTGCGTCGCCCCCCTTCCGCCCGCCCCCCTTCCGCCCGCCCGCCCGCCGGGTCGGCGGGCGTCGTCCGGGCGTGGCTGTGCGCCTTCCGGTGGCATCCGTCCTCGCCGTCCCTCCTCCGCTCCCCGGTGCGCCGGACGAACCTCACCCCCTGCACGGAGTGGGGCCGGAGGGATCTCGCGTCTCCCGAGAGTCCGGGGGGAACCCTGCGCCGGGCCCCTGACCTGCACGTCAATCGGACATTGATTCCGTCCTGATGTGCTCTGCCCACTGTGGTGGGACAGCCGGCCCGCCAGCTGTGCCCAGGTCGAGCCCAGCCCAGCCAAGCCGTGAAGAGAGTGCCATGCCCAGCCACCTGTTGCCCGTAGCGTCTCCGTCCGTCCCCGCCCAGGGGGGCTCGTCGCGTGAGCGCACCGCCGACGAGGAACCGCAGGCCGTCCGCTTCGCAGGGCTGAAGCTGGTGCACGCCGCGCTCCGCCGGGACCTCGCCCGGTTGCCCAACGCGCTCCGGCTGATCCAGCCCGGCGAGGACGAGAAGGGTGCCGCACTGTTGCGGCACTGGAACTTCGTCACCACCATGCTGACCTGCCACCACGAGCAGCAGGACACCCGGATCTGGCCGATCGTCAGCCGGTTCGCGCCCGAGCTGCGGCTGCTGCTCAACTGGCTGGAGGCCGACCACCACAACCTCGACCACTCCTTCACCAGGGTCACCACCCTGGTCCGGATCGCCAGCCGGGACGCCGGCTCGGTCTGGCCGGTGGCCTACGCGATCGAGGACCTGGCGGCGCGGCTGGAGACCCATCTGAGGATCGAGGAGCGGCAGCTGCTGCCCCGGATGGAGCGGGTCTTCACGGAGAACTCCCGGGTCGGCAGCCTGTCCGAGCTGCTGGACGTGCTGCACGTCGCGGGCGGGCCGGGCACCGCCGACGCGCTCGCCTGGCTGCTGGACGGCGTCGAACCGGCGACGGTCGAGCGGTTGGTGGCGGACTGCGACGACGCGGTGGCCCGGCACTGGCCGCACTGGCAGGCGACCTACCAGCGCTGCACGGCGCCGCTGTGGGGGACGCCCGAGTCCTGGGACGTCGCCGGGGACTGACCTGCGGGCCTTTTTCGTGGCCTCGTTCTACGCGCGTGGCACGGGACTCCGACACATGTCAGTGGCACATGCCGATCGCGTCGGGGCACGGTTCGGTGCAGAACGGGCCGGGGGGAGGGCCTCGGTGGAGATCCTCTTCGGACCTCCAACTCCGTTCGACCCCTAGGGGTTTCGACCCATCCGTCTCCGGGGTGCGACCGCCCGCGCGGTCCGGGGCCGACCAGGGAGCGGGTACCGCCGAGGGGCGATGGCCGGCGCGGGAGACGCCCCTACCGTCGATGCCATGACCAGTGCGCCGACCGCTTCGCACCGCGACCGCCACCGCGACCGCCACCGCCACGACGACCGTGACTTCGACCGATCCGACCGTCACGACCACCCCGACCGCCCCGACCGCCGCGCAGGGCACCGGCCCGCTCCCGGGGCGGCCCGCCGCCTTGGCCCGGTCGCCCGCTCGGCCGCCCTCGCCGCAGGCGCCGTGCTGCTGCTGGGCGCCGGGCTCACCGCCTGCAAGGGCGGCGCCTCGCTCTGCCTCAGCGACGACAGTTGCGACGTCGTCGTCCGCACCGACAACGCCGACTCCACCCACACCGTCGAGGTGTTCGGCGGCGACCGGACCGTCCGGCTGACCGTCGGCCGGATCACCGACACCACGGCCGAGGTCAGGCTCGGCGAGGAGACCAGGACCCTCACCGAGGACACCGAGACCGCCGTCGGTACGGCGAAGATCACCCTCCGCCATGCCGACGCACGTGGGCACACAGCCGAACTCCACGTCGTCCGCTGACCGTCGGCGCCTCCGCCGCCGCCTCGCGACCGCCGGGGAGAGCCAAGGGGGCAGCCGCTGCGGGCACTGTTGCCGTGGTCCCCGAACGCGGTTACTCCGGCAGGCGGTTGAGCCAGACCATCGGCGTGACCGTGATCGCCACCTCCGGCGAGCCGTCCCACTTCACCGGCAGCCCCACCTCCTTGAGCGCCGAGACCACCTCGCGCCCGACCCGGACCGTCCGCCGGACGGCCGCCTCCGTCGACTCGCCGTCCACCTGGAAACCGCCGTACCGCAGCATCAACGAACCGCCGGTGGCGACCCGTTCGGTGTCCTGCTGGTGGAAGAAGACGAAGCCGCGCGAGTCCTCGTCGGCCTCGCCGCCGATCTCCGCGTATCCGCAGCTCGCACAGCAGGTGAAGTCCATCGCGGCGACGATGCCCTGCTCCTCCAGGGTGTCGAAGGCGGCCTCCAGCCGGTCGACGTCGGTCGTCTCCGGCCAGGACGCCTGTTCCTCCAGACGTGCCCGCCACAGCGGAGCGACGATCCGCTCCGCCTCCTCCGCCGTCAGTCCCTGGTCGTCGAGGTCCTCGACCAGGGACTCGACTATCTCGTCCGGCTCCTGGAAGCCGCACCGGATCAGCTCGCGGGCCCGTTCCTCGGCGTCCCGCAGCGCGTCGGCGGCAAGAGTGGTGTGCGCGGTGTCCTGGTCCATGCCCGTATCCAAGCACCTACCGCTGACAATCCGTCCGGCCGTCCGGGGCCCGCGGAGCAGGGCCACGGACCGGACCGCCGACAAGCCGGCGGACCGGTGCTGCCGCCTCCCCGGTCCGCCCCCTGACGACGCGTCCGCTCAGCCCGCCGCGAGCCGGAACTCCAGGTTGCCGAACCGTACCTGGTCGCCCGGTCGGACCCGCACCCCGCCGGCGATCCGGTACCCGTTCACGTGCGTGCCGTTGGTCGACCCGAGGTCGTACAGCACCCAGTCCTCGCCCTCGCGCCGCAGCTCGGCGTGGTGCCGGGAGACCGAGGCGTCGTTCAGCCGCAGCCCCGACCCGGGGATCCGGCCTATCGTCAACTTCCGTGCGCCGGCGTGCGGGAGGCTCAGGCCCGGCAGCCGTTCGACGCGCCAGGCCCCGCGCAGCCGCACCCCGAACGCCGACACCCGGCCGACCGCCCGCAGCACGAACCGTCCGACCGGGTTCCCGGCCGGCAGGTCCGCCATCGCGGCGTTCAGCTCGGACCGGCTGCTCGCGTGGAGGACGAGGTCCAGCCGTCCGAGGAAGGTGTCGTGCGACAGCCGGCCGCTGCCGGCGCCGTCCCTCAGCACGTCGAGAGCCTGCTCCCGCTCGGCCTCGGACGGCCGGACCACGTGTGTCCGGATCTCTGGAGACGTCATGGCCTGATTGTCGGCTCGTCTCCGCCCGCCTGTCCAGGCTCCCGTGCGCAGCCGACCGGTCGACCGTGCGCGGCGCCCCCGCCCGGTACGCCGTCCGGTACGCCGCTCGATCCGGCGTGGCTCCGTCCGTCGGGCCCGGCCCGGCGATCCGTACGAGCGGGTGGCCGGGCAGTGCGGCGGGGAGGCGGGCGCGCGGTGGGGCGCGGAGGCCGCCGGTGGCCGGATCAGGTCTTCCTGGCGGCTGCCAGGATCTTGACGGTGGTGTGCAGGAAGCGCGAAGTCGCCGCGCCCCGGTAGGACTTGCCGAAGAGGGAACCGCTGGTCACCCACTTGCCGTCCTTCAGGTGCACCACCACGTAGGCGGTGCCGGCGTCGGCCCCGATCACCTCGTAGTCGCCCTTCGGCGAGGTGTACGGGACCGGGAAGTCCGTGGGCAGCGGCTCGGAGAGGAAGTTCACCGTCAGCCGGACGTCAGGGGTCACCTCGACGCCGGCGAAGGGCTCGGCGGCGAGCACGGCCTCGACCTCGTCGACGGTCCGCAGCAGCACCGGCACGGGATAGCCGAGCGAGTCGGCCAGGTGCTGTTCGATCCGGTCGGTGAGGGCGGCGCGGTCCGCCGGGCCGAGGGCGTCGGCGGCGAAGAAGACGTTGCCGCTCTGGATGTACGAGCCGACGCGCTCCAGGCCGAGTTCGGCGAAGAGGGCGCGCAGCCGTTCCATCCGCACCGTCCGGCCGCCGACGTTGACGGCCCGCAGAAAGGCGATGTACGTGGTCGTGGTGGTCACCCGGCCAGTCTGGCACCGGCCACCGACACCCGGCCCGCGCGCGGTCCTCCGGCGCATGCCCCGGGCCTCCCGCGTGCCCCGGGCCTCCCGCGTGCGGCGCGTGCGTACGCGCCGCACGCCCGGGCGGCCGTCGGTACCGGGTGCCAGACTGGCGCCATGGCTACCTGGCAGGACTTCGAGCACGAGGCGCCGGACCTCGCCCCCGCCGTGCGGGCCCGGTTCGAGGCCAACAAGCACCACGTCCTGGCGACGCTCCGCAAGGACGGTTCCCCCCGGGTCAGCGGCACCGAGGTGGACTTCATCGGCGCGGACCTGATGCTCGGGTCGATGGGCGGAGCGGTCAAGGCCGCGGACCTCCGCCGCGACGCCCGCTTCGCCCTGCACAGCAACCCGAGCGACGAGACGCTCGCGGGCGGTGACTCCAAGGTCTCCGGCCGGGCCGTCGAGTTGACCGACGCCGCCGAGGTCGCCGCTTACGAGGCCGACCTCCCCGAGCCGCCCTCCGGCCCGTACCACGCCTTCCGGCTGGAGCTGGAACAGGTCGTGCACACCACCGTCGAGGACGACGCGGTACGGATCAGCTCCTGGCGGCCGGGCGAGCCGGTGAGGACCGTCGAGCGCCGCTGAGGGCCGTGCCCACCGGCCCGGCGCCCCGGGGGCGGGACTTCCCGGCACCCCGGCGGCGCACCCGTGACGGGCCTACGGCAGGACGGACCTGACCGCCTCGGGAGTCCGCGCGACGAGTGCGTGCCCGTCGTCCGCGGTGATGATCGGGCGCTGGATCAGGATCGGGTGCTCCGCCATGGCCGCGATCCACCGGGCCCGGTCGTCGGGCTCCCGGCTCCACTGCTTCATGCCGAGCTCCTTGGCCACCGGCTCCTCGATCCGGGTGATGTCCCACGGTTCCAGCGTGAGCCGCTCCAGGACCTGCTCCAGCTCGGCGGCGCTCGGCGGATCCTCCAGATAGCGCCGCACGGTGTACTTGACGCCCGCGCCCTCCAGGACGCCGAGCGCGGCACGGCACTTCCCGCAGCGCGGGTTGATCCAGATCTCCATCCCGTCAGCCTACCGACGATCCGCACCCCGGACGCCCGCCCGTGCCGTGCCCCCGCGCCCCGCGCCCGTGCCGTGCGTCGGCCCGACGGGCCCGCCGGCACGCCCCGGGGGCGTCGAGCGACCTCCCGACGCACGCCCTCCCGTGCTCCCCTCCCCCTGCCTCCCGCACTCCCGCCGACCGGGAACTACCGCCCCCCTGTCGATGGTTGGTCCCCCGAGGGAGTCGGGTCTCTGGAGGGGAGCACCGGATGGACGGCGCAGCGATCATCGAGCAGCTCATGACCACCGAGGGGAGGATCGACCCCTACCCGCTGTACGCGCGGGCCCATGAACTGGGCGCCGCGGCCACGGCCGGCCCGGGCGGGATCATGGCGCTCGGCCATACCGCCGCCAACCAGGTGCTGCGCAACCCCGCCTTCGCCCTGGAGGACGCCGCGACCCTGGCGGGGGCCGAATCCGAGCTGTTCTCGCACGCGTCGATCGCCCTGCTCAGCCGGTCGATCCTGCAGCGGAACGCCCCCGACCACGCCCGGGTCCGTTCGCTGATCGCCTCGGCCTTCAACGCCCGCCGGGTGGCGGCGCTCCGCCCGACGATCGCGACGGCGGTGGGGCGGCTGCTCGGCGAGATGGCCGAGCGGGGTGCCGACGGCTCTCCGGTCGACTTCATGGAGGCCTTCGCCTTCCGACTGCCGGTCGAGGTGATCTGTGAACTGCTCGGCGTCCCGGCCGCGGACCGATACCGCTTCCGCACCCTGGCGTCGGACCTCACCATCGCCCTGGAGCTGGTCGAGGACCTCGCCGAACTCGACTCCGCCGACACCGCCGCCGAGGAACTGTCCTCCTACTTCACCGGGTTGGTCGCCGAACGACTGGCCCGCCCGACCGGCGACCTGGTCAGCGACCTGGCCCGGATCGCCGCCGACTCCCCGGACCGGATCTCCGGCCAGGAGCTGCTGAGCAACCTCGTCCTGCTCCTGGTGGCCGGATTCGAGACCACCACCAACCTGCTCGGCAACGGCCTCGCCCAGCTCTTCCACCACCCGGAGGCCGCGGACGGGCTGCGCACCGGTGCGCTGCCCCCGGGGCTCTTCACGGACGAGGTGCTGCGCTTCGACTCGCCGGTCCAGCTCACCACCCGGGTCGCCGCCGCCGACGGGCTGACGGTGGCCGACCTGCCCGCGCCGCCCGGCACGGTGGTGTTCGTCATGCTGGGCGCGGCCAACCACGACCCGACCCGCTACCTGCGCCCCGAGCGCTTCGACCCGACCCGGACGGACAGCCAGCCGCTCAGCTTCGGCGGCGGGCCGCACTTCTGCCTCGGCAGTCAGCTCGCCCGCCTGGAGGCGGACGTCGCCGTGCCCGCCCTCCTCGACCGCTTCCCGAGGCTGGCCCCCGGCGGCGTGCCGACCCGCCGTGACCGCCTCGTCCTGCGGGGCTTCGACACGCTCCCCGTCACGGTCCGCTGACGCACAGGAGCAGCCCCTCGGCGTTCGTCCCCGCCCCCGCCCCGCCCTGGTCCTGCCTTCGGCCACGAGGACTGTTTGGTGGATCGATCACATTTGCGCCGGTTTCCCCCCGTTCGTCTGTCGCTTTTACCTATCTTTTGTCCCTGAGGAGAGGGATCCGGGGGGTGCCCGTCAGCCACCCCGTCGGGCTGGGCGGGGTTCGGCTCCCCGAGCACCCGCCCGAAGGAACACCCGATGGACGCCCGCCCCGTGCGCCCCGCATAGCCACGGACGCCCTCCTGCCGTACGCGCTGATCGCCGTCGTGACGGCGCTCGACGTCCTGGTCGGCGCCACGATCCTGCTCGCCCTGCTGGCGGCGCCACCGGCCCTCGCCGCCGTGGGCTCCGCGCCCCGGCGGGTCCTCCTCGTCGGAACCACCGCGCTCCCCTCGCCTGCCTGGGGGCAGCGGCCGTCAACGGCATCCCGACCTAGGAGCGCGCCTTCGTGGCCTACGGCGCGGTGGTCGCCGTGACGGCCGCGGGCGCCTGCGCCTCCGGCGCCCACCGCCGGGCCGAGGCGCACCGGAGGGACGCCGAGGAGCAGCGCCGCCTGGCCGAACGCGACCTGGCCGACGCGCAGGCCGTCGCCACGTCGCCCAGAACCTCATCCTCGGCCCGGTGCCCGCCCGCAACGGTTCGCTCGACCTGGCCGTCTCCTGCACCTCCGCCGCGGCCGGCGCCCGAGGGCCCGGATGCGCCCGGCGGCCCCTCCCGCACGCCGCGGCGGTAGGCCGCTAGCCCTTCGGGCGGCGCCGGGCGAGGAAGAAGCCGATGATCAGGCCGACCACCAGGGTCACCGTCAGGACCACCCACAGGGGCATCGTGACGTCGACGATCCACATGGTGATCGAGACCGACTCCGTGTTGGCCGCGATGAACCAGACAGCGAGGACCGCGAGGACGGCGATCCCGATCGTACGCAGCCGCAGGGCCCGGCCCTTGACCGTGACGGTCGGCGGAGCGTGCGGCGGCGGAGTGTTCTTCGCCATGCCCCCAGTATCGCGCGGCTCCCGCCGCCCCACCCGCCCAGTCGCCCGCAGCACGGCGCCGGGCCCCGTCGCACTCCGGTGAGAGCGACGGGGCCCGGGGGCGCCTGCGTGTCCGACCCGCCCGCGCCCCCGGCCGCAGCCGGGACACACGTCGCGGTGTCCGCGGTCTACAGGTCGTAGTAGAGCTCGAACTCGTGCGGGTGGGGCCGGAGGGCGATGGGGGCGATCTCCTGGGTGCGCTTGAAGTCGATCCAGGTCTCGATCAGGTCGGGCGTGAAGACGTTGCCCGCGAGCAGGTACTCGTGGTCGGCCTCCAGGGCCTCCAGGACGGCCGGGAGGGAGGCCGGCACCTGGGGGACGTTGGCGTGCTCCTCGGGGGCCAGCTCGTAGAGGTCCTTGTCGACCGGCTCCAGCGGCTCGATCTTGTTCTTGATGCCGTCCAGGCCGGCCATCAGCATGGCGGCGAAGGCCAGGTACGGGTTGGAGGCCGGGTCGGGCGCGCGGAACTCGATGCGCTTGGCCTTGGCGTTGGAGCCGGTGATCGGGATGCGGATCGCCGCCGAGCGGTTGCGCTGCGAGTAGACCAGGTTGACCGGGGCCTCGAAGCCGGGCACCAGGCGGTGGTAGGAGTTCACCGAGGGGTTGGTGAAGGCCAGCAGCGACGGGGCGTGCTTGAGCAGACCGCCGATGTAGTAGCGGGCGGTGTCGGAGAGCCCGGCGTAGCCCTGCTCGTCGTAGAAGAGCGGGGAGCCCTCGGTCCACAGCGACTGGTGGACGTGCATGCCCGAGCCGTTGTCGCCGAAGATCGGCTTCGGCATGAAGGTGGCCGTTTTGCCGTTGCGCCAGGCGACGTTCTTGATGATGTACTTGAACAGCATCAGGTCGTCGGCGGCGTGCAGCAGGGTGTTGTACTTGTAGTTGATCTCCGCCTGGCCGGCCGTGCCGACCTCGTGGTGCTGGCGCTCGACCTCCAGGCCGGCCTTGGCCAGCTCCAGGGACATCTCGGCGCGCAGGTCGGCGAAGTGGTCGACGGGCGGGACGGGGAAGTAGCCGCCCTTGTACTTGACCTTGTAGCCGCGCGCGTCGCCCTCGGCGGAGCCGGTGTTCCAGGCGCCCGCCTCCGAGTCGATGTGGTAGTAGGAGGCGTTGGCGCTGGTGTCGAACCGCACCGAGTCGAAGACGTAGAACTCGGCCTCGGGCCCGAAGAAGGCGGTGTCGGCGATGCCGGAGGAGGCGAGGTAGGCCTCGGCCTTCTTGGCGACGTTGCGCGGGTCGCGGCTGTAGGCCTCGCCGGTCACCGGGTCCTGGATGAAGAAGTTGATGTTGAGGTGCTTCACCTGGCGGAACGGGTCGAGCCGGGCCGTGGCGAGGTCGGGGACCAGGGCCATGTCCGACTCGTGGATGGCCTGGAAGCCACGGATCGACGAGCCGTCGAACATCAGGATCTCGGACGGGTCGAAGGTCGCCGCAGGTACGGAGAAGTGCTGCATGACGCCCGGCAGGTCGCAGAACCGGACATCGACGAACTTGACGTCGTTGTCCTGAATGAACTGCTTCACTTCGGTGGCGTTGTTGAACATTCGTCCTCCTCGGCGTGCGAATGGGGCTCACCCTAGGAATGGCCCGTTTCCGACCGGTGACCCAGTCGTTTCCTGAATGTTAACCGCCGTTGTCGGGCGGGCGGCAAAGACGTACGGGTCTGGACAAAACGCCTCGCCCTCCCAGGTGGGGCCCTCCAAGTGGTCTGGACCACTTGGAGAGGGTGACGGAAAGCCCGAGTGACGCGGTTCACTCTTCGGTGGGCTACCCCGGGGCTACCTCGGGACTACCCCGGGAGTTCTCCGGGACTCCTCGGGGGAGCCGGTGGCGGTGCCGGGTGTATGCCCGGTTAGTGTGGATCGGTGGACACCAGAGAAGCGTTGGGATCGTGGATCGACGGCCCGAAAGCGGCCGCCGAGAAGATGGGCGCCGACTTCGGCTACCGCGGTGAGCGCCTCGGGCTGCCCCAGGAGGGCCCCGGCTCGGTCGGCGGCCCCGGCCGCCGGATGGGCGCGCTGTTCGTCGACGGCTGGCTGGTCGCGCTGGTCGCCTTCGGGCTGGTCTCCAAGGGATCCCCGGCCTCGGCGAACCTGTGGACCACCCCGCTGTTCTTCACCGTCACCGTCCTGCTGATCGCCACGACGGGGACGACCGTCGGCAAGCGGCTGTTCGGCCTGCGGGTGGTCCGCCTGGACGGCAGCCGCGCCACCATCCCGCAGGTGCTGCTGCGCACGCTGCTGCTCTGCCTGGTGGTGCCGGCCCTGGTCTGGGACCGCGACACCCGGGGTCTGCACGACAAGGCGGTCGGCACGGTCGAGGTCCGGATCTGACCGCCCGGACCGCGACCCCCTGATCACCGACCGGAAACACGGAACGGCCCCGCCGCGGTAACTCCGCGGCGGGGCCTAAGGGGAGGGGGTCAGCGGGCCTGGCCACCCTTGGGCATCCGGGCGCCCTTGGGCATCGGGCCCTTGGGGATCGGCGCCTTGGAGAGCAGGTCGCCCAGCGCCCGCAGGCGGTCGTTGGTCTCGGTGACCTGGGCGGCGGTGATGGCACGGGGCAGGCGCATCAGGTGGATCTGCAGCTTCTTGAGCGGAATCTCGCCCTCGCCGGTGCCCACCACGATGTCGTGCACCGGAACGTCGCCGACGATCCGCGCCATCTTCTTCTTCTCCGACGCCAGCAGCTGGCGGACCCGGTTCGGGTTGCCCTCGCCGATCAGCGCGATACCGGCCCGGCCCACGGCGCGGTAGACCGCGTCCTGGTTGCGGGTGACCGCGACCGGGGTGGAGTTCGCGCTCCAGCCCCGTCGGATGTTGTTCAGTACCGCCGCGACCGCTCCCGGCTGCCCCTCCATCTGTCCGAACGCTGCGCGCTCGGCCCGGCGTCCGAAGACGATCGCCATGGCGAGGAACGCCACGATGAAGCCCAGGATGCCCAGGTAGACAGGGTGGTCGATCGCGAAGCCGATGGCGAGGAACACGCCGAAGGTCAGCAGGCCGACGCCGGCGATGATCAGGCCGATCTTGGTGTCGACCTTCTTGGTCATGGTGTACGCCAGGCGGATCTGCTTCAGTCGCCCGGGGTTCTCGGATGTTTCCCTCGCCATAACGCTCATGGTACGTGGCGTGGGTACGGGATATCCAAGCCCGGGTACCCGTTCGCCCCGAACCGTGACCCGTGCGTGCTCGTACCGGCGCCTTCGACGGCGTCCCGCAGGGGCTCCGTCAGCGGCCCGCGGCTTTCGCCCGGGCGGTCGCGACGAGCGAGTCCCGCTCCCTGTCCGCCGCGTACTGGCGGTTCTCGCAGACCGCTGACCAGGCATTCCGCCGGGCCTGGCGCTGGCCGCCCGCCAGCAGCACGCTCTCGGCCAGCCGCAGCGCGGTGCCCACCGACCGGATACCGACCCGCATGCCGAACAGCTCCTCTCGTGGCTCGGAAGTTTTCCTGCGAGGACCCGTTCGTCCCCGCGTCCGCGCGGCCACCACGTCTCGTGGCCGAGAAAAATCGAACGACCGCGGCGGACCCATCGTCCCCACCCCGTGTTACCAGTCCGTGACCAGGCAGTCAAAGCCCGGTGAAGCGAAAGGGGCGGAGCCGAAGCTCCGCCCCTCCGATGGCGTAAAACCGTCGGCCCGCACCGGAGCGCGGCTCAGACCGCCGCCTGCTCGTGCTGCGCGCGGTGCTCCAGCGCCTGCCGGTACAGCCGCCCGGCGCGGTACGACGAGCGCACCAGCGGGCCGGACATGACCCCGGCGAAGCCGAGCTCCTCGGCCTCCTGCTGCAGCTCGACGAACTCGTGCGGCTTGACCCAGCGCTCCACCGGGTGGTGGCGCAGCGAGGGGCGCAGGTACTGGGTGATGGTGATCAGCTCGCAACCGGCCCCGACCAGGTCGGCCAGCGCCTGGCTGACCTCCTCGCGGGTCTCGCCCATGCCCAGGATCAGGTTGGACTTGGTGACCAGGCCGGCGGCCCGGGCCTGCGTGATGACGTCCAGGGAGCGCTCGTAGCGGAACGCCGGGCGGATCCGCTTGAAGATCCGCGGCACCGTCTCGACGTTGTGCGCCAGCACCTCGGGGCGGGACGAGAAGACCTCGGCGAGCTGCTCGGGCACCGCGTTGAAGTCGGGGATCAGCAGCTCGACGCCGGTGCGGCCGCTCTCGCGGCCCGCCGTCATCGCGTGCACCTGGCGGACGGTCTCGGCGTACAGCCAGGAGCCGCCGTCCGGCAGGTCGTCGCGGGCCACGCCGGTGATGGTGGCGTAGTTGAGGTCCATGGTGACGATGGACTCGGCGACACGGCGCGGCTCGTCGCGGTCGAAGTCGGCGGGCTTGCCGGTGTCGATCTGACAGAAGTCGCAGCGGCGGGTGCACTGGTCACCGCCGATGAGGAAGGTCGCCTCGCGGTCCTCCCAGCACTCGAAGATGTTGGGGCAGCCGGCCTCCTGGCAGACGGTGTGCAGCCCCTCCTTCTTCACCAGCGACTGGAGGGCGTTGTACTCCGGGCCCATCTTCGCGCGGGTCTTGATCCACTCGGGCTTCCGCTCGATGGGGGTCTCGCTGTTGCGGACCTCCAGGCGGAGAAGCTTCCTGCCGTCGGGTGCGACAGCGGACACGTGCGACTCCTAGAACTAGACGGGGTACCCCCAGGGTACGCCTGTGCTTGTACGGCCTTCGTCGGGGCAGCGGCCCTGCAATCGCAGGGCAACAGCGGTACCGGCGGGTAGATTCCCCGGAAGCCGCCCGGGACTTCGGGGTGGCGGCTCCGGGCGCGGTCGTTCGGGGCCGGGCCCGGTGGGCGGCGGCCGGAGCTCAGTGGCGGAGTGCCGGCTCCGGGAGTTCCGCGAGCACCTCGGCCAGGTGCTTCTCGACCAGCGGCAACGCTTCGGCGACCGGGAGGTCCCGTCCCAGCTCACCGGCCAGCGAGGCGACGCCGGCGTCCCGGATGCCGCACGGCACGATCTTGTCGAACCAGGTCATGTCCGGGTCGCAGTTGAGCGCGAAGCCGTGCATGGTCACCCCGCGCGCGACCCGGACGCCGATCGCGGCGAGCTTGCGGTCGTCGCCGCGCTGCCCGGCGTTGGAGGGCGCGTACTCGGGGCCGGCGAGGCGCGGGTCGATGCCCAGCGGCAGGCCCATCCGCAGCGTGAGTTTGCCGATGTCCACCACCTGCGACGGGTCCACCACCGCGTCCGGGATGCTGTCGCCCAGCACCCAGACGCCGCTGCGGCCCTCGATCCGGGTGGTCTCCACGCCGAACGCGCCGCAGGCGCGGATCAGGGCCTCCTCCAGCCGGCGCACGTACGCGATCACGTCGATCGGATCGGGCAGCTTCACGATCGGGTAGCCGACCAGCTGGCCCGGGCCGTGCCAGGTGATCTCGCCGCCCCGGTTGACCTCGACCACCGGGGTGCCGTCCAGCGGCAGGTCGGCGGGGTTGGTGCGCTTGCCCATGGTGTACACCGGCGGGTGCTCCAGCAGCAGCACCGTGTCCGGGATCTCGTCCGCGACCCGCAGGGCGTGCAGCCGCTGCTGCTCCTCCCAGGCCTCCTGGTAGGGCACGGAGCCCTCGCCTATGCCCATCCGCACGAAACGTACGTTCTCGCTCACCAACTGCTCCTTGCCAGGCGTTCGAGACCAACCTGGCCACTGTACGCCCGCCCGCCGAGGGGCCGTCCAGGTGCCTGCGGCCGTGCTCGCCCCCCGTGCTCGCCCCCGTCCCGCGCCCGGCCCGCGACCCGGTCGCCGCCGTCGTGGCCGCTCAGGTGTCCGAGAGCAGCTGCAGCCGGAGGGCCAGCTGGAGCTCCAGCGAGCGCTCGGGGTGGTTCCAGTCCCGTCCGAGCAGCACTTCGACCCGGTCCAGCCTCTGCACCACCGTGTTCACGTGGACGTGCAGCTCGTCCTTGGCCCGGGTGAGGCTGCCGCCGCAGTCGAAGTAGGCGCGCAGGGTGCGGACCAGCTCGGTGCCGCGCCGGCCGTCGTAGTCCAGCAGCGGGCCGAGCGTCGCCCGGACGAAGCCGTCCACGTCGTGGCCGTCGCCGAGCAGGACGCCGAGGAAGCCGAGCGCCCGGGCCGAGGCGCCGTCCCCGGCCCGGCCCAGGACCCGCAGTGCCCGCACGCAGCGCAGGCCCTCGGCGTGGGCGGCGGCGAGCGCCACCGGTCCGGCGGCGGGGCGGCCGGCGCCCACGGTGACCGGGAACCCGGCCAGCCGGGCGAGCCGCTCGGCGGCCTGCTCGGCCGCCCGCAGGGCGGCGTCCCCGCCCTCGTCGGCGCCGTCGGGGACGAGCAGCACCACCGCCTCGCCGTGCTCCGCGCTGATCCCCCTGGAGCCGAACAGGTACCGTCCGGCCGCGCCGGCCAGCCGGGAGCGGTCGCCGGCGGCGGTGGAGGCCGCGCCCGCCGCCGTGGTTCCACCGGCCGGTTCGGCCGGTTCGGCGACCAGGACCAGGTGCGGTCGGCCGAGGTCCACGCCGAGCCGCCGGCCGCGCGCGGTCAGCCCGGCCGGGTCCCGCTCGGGGGCGGTGAGCAGGTCCGTCAGCAGTTCGCCGCGGACCCGGTTCTCCGTCTCGGCGACCGAACGGCGCAGCAGCAGGAGCAGCGCGGTCACCACACCGGCCCGCTCGAACAGCCGCCGGTCGGCGTCGTCGAGGTCCGGGCGACCGCGCAGCACCAGGGTGCCGAGCTGCTCCTGGCCGGCCAGTACCGCGCAGACCCAGGCGTCGCCGTGCGGGACCGAGCGGCCCTCGGCGCGGGACGCGGCGGCGGCTTCGGCGAGCCCGGCTCCGGGCCCGGACCGTCCGGCCAGCGGCTCGCCCTCGGCGTCCAGGACCGTTATCCCGCCGCCGAGGAGGGCGGCCACGGCGGCCGCCACGTCCGGCACCTCGGCACCGCGCAGGACCAGGTCGGTCAGCCGGTCGTGGCCCTGCTCGGCGCGCTGGACGGCGTCGGAGTGGGCGCGGATCAGCGCGTTGGCGGTGTTCAGCTCGGCGAGCGCGGCCCGGGTGTCGGCCAGCGACTTGGCGGTGTCCAGGGCGATCGCGGCGTGTGCGGCCAGGGTGCAGAGCAGCGCGACCTCGTCGGGGGAGAAGGTGCGCGGCGAGCGGTCGGCGGCGAACAGGACGCCGATGACCCGGCCGCCGAGCAGCAGCGGCACTCCGATGATCGCCACCAGGCCCTCGTCCAGGACGCCCGCGTCGATGGTGCCGGTGTGGTGGAACCGGTCGTCGGCGCGGTAGTCGGGGGAGGCGTACGGGCGGGCGGTCTGTGCGACCAGCCCGCCGAGTCCGTCGCCGAGGCTGAGCCGCAGGGTCTGGAAGAGGACGGACACCGAGCCGTCGGTGACCCGCATGTAGGTGTCGCCGGCGGCCTCGTCCGGGAGGGTCAGGTAGGCGGTGTCGGTGCCGAGCAGCATGCGGGCCCGGCGGACGATGGCCTGCAGCACGGTGTCGAGGTCCCGGGAGGCGGCGAGGTCCCCGGCGGTGTCGAAGAGGGCGGTCAGCTCGGCCTCGCGGCGACGGTGCTGACGCAGCGTCCGGTGCACGCGCAGCGCCTGCCAGGTGGCCTCGTCGATCTCGTCCAGGACGGCGGCCGGCGCACCCCGGCGGCGGGCTTCGGCGAGCACGTCGGTGAAGTCCTCGGTGGCGGCGCCGGAGGCGAGCAGGTCGAGGAGCTTCCGGAGCGCCGGCGCCGAGCCGGGCTGAAGGTCGTTCGCGGCGAGGTCGTTCGTGGCGCGGTCGTTGATGGCGCGGTCGTTGATGGCGCGGTCGTTGATGGCGCGGTCGTTCACGGGTGCGGCCGCCAATCGGCAGTGGGTCTCAAGCCCTGGGGAGGGAAGCGCGATCGTAGCTGGTCAGCCCGGGTGCCCGCGGGCGGCCTGCGCTCGCCCGTCGTGAGCGCAGGCCGCCGTACGTACCGTCAGGCCGCCCGTGGTGTCAGGCGGTTGCCGGCTTTGCCGCCGTCGCCGTCCCCTGTCCGGCCTCCGCCGCCGCGTCCCCCGACGTCTCCTCCTCCGCCTCCGCCAGGTCGTGCCCCCGCGTCTCCCGTCCGCAGAGCACGGCCAGCACGGTGATCACGGCGGCGATCGCCACGTACACCGAGATCGGGGTGGAGCTCCCGTGGTCCTTCAGCAGCGCGGTGGCGATCAGCGGGGCGGGCGCGCCCGCCGCGACCGAGGCGAACTGGGCGCCGATCGAGGCGCCCGAGTAGCGCATCCGGGTGGCGAACAGCTCGGAGAAGAAGGCGGCCTGGGGCGCGTACATCGCGCTGTGGAAGACCAGTCCGACGGTCACCGCCAGCAGGAGCGAGCTGAAGGATCTGGTGTCGACCAGTCCGAAGAAGACGAACGCCCAGGCGCCGACGCCCACCGCGCCGACCAGGTACACCGGTTTGCGCCCGACCCGGTCGGAGAGCGCCCCGAAGACCGGGATCAGGGCGAACTGGATCGCCGAGGCGATCAGCACGGCGTTGAGCGCGGTCTGCTTCGGCAGGTGGACGTGGTTGACGGCGTAGGCGAGGACGAACGTGGTCATGACGTAGTACGAGATGTTCTCCGCCATCCGGGCGCCCATCGCCACCAGCACCTCCCGCCAGTGGTGTCGCAACACCGCCACCAGCGGCGTCTGTTCGGGCTTCCCCAGGGCCGTCTCGCGCGCCTCGGCCCGGGCCAGGGCCTGCTTGAACAGCGGCGACTCGTCCACCGCCAGCCGGATCCACAGCCCGACGCCGACCAGCACCGCCGACAGCAGGAACGGCACCCGCCAGCCCCAGGAGAGGAAGGCCTCCTCCGACTGCACGGTGGTCAGCAGCGACAGGACGCCGGCCGCCAGTAGGTTCCCGGCCGGTGCGCCGCTCTGCGGCCAGGACGCCCAGAACCCGCGCCGCCGGGCGTCGCCGTGCTCCGACACCAGCAGCACCGCGCCGCCCCACTCGCCGCCGAGCGCGAACCCCTGCACCAGCCGCAGCACGGTGAGCAGGACCGGCGCCGTCGCCCCGATCGAGTCGTACGTCGGCAGACAGCCGATCAGGGTGGTCGACCCGCCCATCAGCAGCAGGCTCACCACGAGCAGCTTCTTCCGCCCCACCCGGTCCCCGAAGTGCCCGAACACCAGGGCCCCGAGCGGCCGGGCCGCGAACCCGATGGCGTAGGTGAGGAAGGAGAGCAGCGTGCCGGTCAGCGGATCGCTGTTCGGGAAGAACAGCTTCCCGAACACCAGCGCCGCCGCCGTTCCGTACAGGAAGTAGTCGTACCACTCGATCGTCGTTCCTATGAGGCTGGCGGCCACGACTCGTGGCAGTGAACCTCTCGTGTCCTTCGGGGCGTCGGCGCTGCTCATGGTCACCACTTCCGGCTGGGGGACGGTGTTGCCACAAGGTAGGAACTCCCTTGCCCGGATCCTATGGTGGAGGCCGATACATCAATGGGCGGCGATATGGGCGAGGGGGCCATAGGCCCCGGAGGGTGGGACGCCCGACCGCGCGGTTGACGCGGTAGTCGCGATGCCCCGACGAGCCGGCGGGGCCGCCGGCGAGTGGTTGCGACCACGGCACCTGCGCGGTGCTCCGACCGGGGATCTCCGGGCACTTGCCGCTGCGGACGCCGAGCAGCCGACGGTCCTCGGCCCCGGCCCGCTTCTGCTCTCCGGTCTTCGCCGCGCGGTCAACGGGCGGTCCAGCCGCCGTCGATCGGGAGGCTGGCGCCGGTGACGTAGGAGGCGTGCGGGGAGCAGAGCCAGAGGACCAGCCGGGCGACCTCGTCGGGTTCGATCAGGCGCTTGACGGCGGTGCGGTCGAGCATGATCCGTTCCACCACCTCGTCCTCGGGGATGCCGTGGGCGAGTGCCTGGTCGGCGATCTGACGCTCCACCAGGGGGGTCCGGACGTAGCCCGGGTTGACGCAGTTGCTGGTGACGCCGTACGGCGCGCCCTCCAGCGCCACCGTCTTGCTCAGCCCCTCCAGCGCGTGCTTGGCGGTCACGTAGGCGGACTTGAAGGCGCTGGCCCGCAGGCCGTGGACGGAGGAGACGTTGACCACCCGCCCCCACTCCCGCGCGTACATGTGCGGGAGGGTCCGGCGCAGGATCCGGAACGGCGCCTCGACCATCACCCGCTGGATCAGCAGGAACCGGTCGACCGGGAACTCGTGCAAGGGTGCGACGTGTTGGAGGCCCGCGTTGTTGACCACGATGTCGGCGTCGGCCGGCAGCGCCTCCACCGCCTCCGGGTCGGAGAGGTCGGCGACGTGGGCGACGCCGCCGATCCGCTCGGCGAGCCGGCGGGCGGGCTCGGCGGCGACGTCGACGACGTAGACCCGGGCGCCGGCCGCGGCGAGGGCTTCGGCGCAGGCGCGGCCGATGCCCGAGGCGGCCCCGGTGACCAGGGCGGTGCGGCCGTCGAGCGGGCGGTCTGAAGTGGTGTCCATGGCCCAGAACGGTAGGAATTCGGCGGCTTCCCTCCTATGTGGCGAACCCCTACAGCATCAGGGTGAACTGTGGTGATCACCGTCATGACGGTCCATCGGCGGGAGGAGTCGTGAAAGCCAAACCGATCGCTGGGCGTCTTCCCCACAATGGGCGCGGATGCTTCACCCGTTCGGAGGATTGCTCGGTCAGAACCACCCATAGCGCCCGAATGCTCGCTACATTCACGCCGATTCCCGACAGGGGGCGTCGCCACAGGCAGCCGAACCGCTGGTGGAGCCGGTGCGGCGTCCGAGAGGTGTTGACTGACTATGCCCCAAAGGCCTGTAACCGACAGCCCGGCGTACGGACCGCTCGACCCGCTCGACCAGCACCGAGGTCCGGTCGGCCGGGCCCTTCCGGACGCCCCCGACACCCCGACCGCCGACGAGCTGCGGCTTCCCGTCCAGGCCACGCCCGACCGGCACCCGACCGCGCTCGCCACCGCCGACGAGCCGCCCCGGCCGGCCCAGGTCGACCCCGCGGGCGGCCGTCCGGCGGGCCGGACGGGAGGTCAGTCGGGCGGCCACTCCGGGTCGGCCACGCAGAACCTCCAACTGGCCGCCCTGATCGAGGAGGCGGGCTTCTCGCACGCCGGGCTGGCCCGCCGGGTCGACCAGCTCGGCCTGGAGCACGGCCTGGACCTGCGGTACGACAAGACCTCGGTCACCCGCTGGCTCCGCGGCCAGCAGCCGCGCGGCGCCACCCCGGCACTGATCGCCGAGGTGTTCACCCGCCGGCTCGGCCGCCGCCTCACCGCCCAGGACCTCGGCCTGGACGCCTGCGCCCCGGTCTACGCGGGCCTGGAGTTCGCCGAGACGCCGCAGGAGGCGGTGGACATCGTGGCGAGCATGTGGCGCAAGGACAACGGCCCGCAGTCGGAGCTGCGCCGGATCGCCTTCACCCCGGCCGGGCTGGTCGTGCCGAGCCGGGACTGGCTGATCGGCCGGACCGACGAGCGGGTCGCGCGGGACGGCTCCACCCTGGCCAGGCCCGATCCTGGCAGTGGCGCGCCGTCCGCCGGACCACCCGGCCCGGGTGCGCCCGGCGGCTCCGCCGCGCCTCCGGCCCGCGGCTCCGCCCCGGGCACCTCCGGCACGCCCGGAACGGGCCTCGGCCGGGCTGCGACCCCGGCCGGATCGGCCACCGGAGCGGCTCCGGCCGCCGCGGGCACGCCCGCCGGGGCGACTGCGGGGCCCGCCTCCGGGGCGGCCGCCGGCACGACCGCGCTCGGCCGGGTGCCGACCCAGAGCCGGCGTCCGCCCATCGCCGTCGAGCCGCCGTACCACGACCCGGCCCGCGAGCCCCGCCCGGCGCTGCGGGTCGGCCGGGGGGACATCGCGGCCATCCGCGCCGTCGGCGACCTCTTCCGCGCGCTGGACCACGCCTACGGCGGCGGCCACGCCCGCCAGGCGCTGGTGCGCTACCTGGAGAGCGAGGCCGAGCCGATGCTGCGGGGCCGCTACGGCGAGCAGATCGGCCGCGCGCTGTTCGGTGCCGTCGCGGACCTCACCCGACTGGCCGGGTGGACGTCCTTCGACATCGCCGCGCACGGCCTCGCCCAGCGCTACTTCGTCCAGGCCCTGCGGCTCTCCCAGGCCGCCGGCGACCGCGCGCTCGGCGGGTACGTCCTGGTGACGATGAGCCAGCAGGCCGTGCACCTCGGCCACGGCCGGGAGGCCGTCCAGCTGGCCAGGGTCGCCCAGCAGGGCGTCGGCGGAGCCGTGCCGCCCACGGTGCAGGCGCTGCTGCACGCCGCCGAGGCGCGTGGGCACGGCCTGCTCGGCGACGTCCGCTCCTGCACCACCGCGCTGGTCCGCGCCGAGCGGTCGCTGGCCGCGGCCCGGGCGGGCGACGAACTGCCCTCCTGGGCCCGGTTCTTCGACGAGGCCCAGCTCTCCGACGAGTTCGCCCACTGCTACCGGGACCTCCAGCAGTGGCGGACGGCCGCCCAGCACGCCGAGAAGTCGCTGCGGCTGCGTTCGCCCGCCTACGCCCGGAGCCGGATCTTCTGCCGGCTGGTGCTGGCCACCGCCCGGCTCGGGATGGGCGACCTCGACGAGGCCTGCGGCATGGCCACCGACGCGCTGCGGGCGGCGGGGGAGATGCGCTCGGCCCGCTCGCTGGAGTACGTGCGGGACTTCCACCGCCGGCTCACCCCGTACCGGGGCAGCCCGGTGGCCCGGGCGTTCGAGGAGACCGTGCGCCAGGCGGGGGTGATCTGATCGGCATACGCCCGAGCCCCGGGCGGCGGAGCGCCTACCGGTTCTCGGTGTTCACCAGCTCTCGGCGTTCACCCGTGGCCGGTCGCCCTCGCCGGCGGCCGGCGGGCGGACGTCCCCGCGAAGTCGCTGGGCGGTGAGCGGGAAGCACAGCACCGAGAGCATCCCCGCGCCGACCAGTGCGGCGGCCGTGGAGGACGGCAGGTGCCCAGAGTCGACCTCAATGGTGGTGATGACCACGACCAGTGGCAGCGCCGTCGCGCCGTACAGCCCGAGCGCCACCCGGTCGCGCCGTCCGAGCCCGACCGGGGCGATCAGCGCCGCGGGCAGCCCGCGCACGGCCAGCAGCAGGGCCAGGAAGAGCGGGACGAGCAGCAGCGTGCCCGGATCGTCCAGCAGCGCCGAGAGGTCGAAGTTCATCCCGCTCACGACGAAGAACACCGGGACGAGGAAGCCGAAGCCGATGCCCTCCAGCTTGGCCTCGATCACCTCGCCCTCGGCCTCCGGGACGTCGGACAGCAGCAGCCGGGAGACGATGCCGGCGGTGAACGCGCCGAGCAGCATGTCGAGGTCCAGCCAGAGCGCGGCCGCGACCATGGTCGCGAGCGCGAGGATCACGGTACGGACGGCGAACTGGCCGGAGGTGCGCAGCGTGCGCCGGATCAGCCGGGTCATCCGGACCGGCCGGGCGCGCCGGGCGTAGCCGATCGCGACGGCGGTGATCACCGCGAAGGCGGCCAGGATGACGGCGGTCCTGGCCGGGGTGTTGCCGCTGAGCAGGACGGCGATGGCGATGATCGGCCCGAACTCGCCGACCGCGCCGGTGGCCATCACCAGCGAGCCGAACGGGGTGGGCAGCTCCCCGGAGTCGCGCAGGATCGGCAGGATGGTGCCCAGTGCCGTGGTGGTCAGAGCCAGCCCGGTGAAGGCGCCGTCCAGTGGGTCGGGGTTGACGAGCGCCCCGACGCCGAGCGCGGCCACCAGGGTGACCAGCCACGCGGTGCCCGCCTGCCGGAGCGGGCCGCCGCGCAGCTTGGCGAAGTCGATCTCGTACCCGGCCAGGAACATCAGCATGGCCAGACCGAGCTGGGAGAGCGCGTCGACGAAGTCGTCGGTGCGCACCCAGCCCAGGACGTCCGGGCCGATCAGGACGCCGAGCACGATCTCGAACACCACGGTGGGGACGGCGATCCACCGCAGCAGCCGGTCGGCGAGCAGCGGCGCGGCCACCGCGGCGGCCGGGACCAGGATCAGCGCGAGCGGTTGGACCTCAGGCCCGGCGCTCACCGGGCGTCCGGTGGAGGGGGAGGAACCATCCGATCAGCGGTCATATCGGCATACTGGCACGCGGCCGGGCCCCTCTCCGGCAGCCCGGCCGCGTGCCGGTGACGGCAACGGGCCCGTCAGGCCGCCGCCTCCGCCTCCCGCACGGCCAGCGGCAGCCCGAGGTCACGGACCACGGCCTCGGCGGCCCGGCGCCCGGACACCAGCGCGCCCTGCACGCTGCTGGTGTCGCGGTGGTCGCCGCAGACGTACAGCCCGGCCAGCAGCCGGACCGGCCGCCGGGTGTTGTGCGGCGGGGGCATGGCCGGTACGGCGTCCGGGAGGTGCCGCACGCTCAGGAACTGCCAGCCCGCCACCGGTGTCCCGTACAGCTCCGCCAACCGTCCGCGGACCGCGGGTTCCAGCGCGGCCGGCCCGCCGGCGTCGAAGCTGCGGCGGCCGAGCACGGTCGTGGCGATCAGCGCCTGCCCGGCCGGCGCGTACGACGGGTGCAGCTCGCTGAGCACCAGCGAGTGCGAGACCAGCGACTGCTGACCGTTCGGGCGGTCCCCGTCCAGGAGGAGGACCGCCTCGCCGAGCGGGCTCCGGTCGGCCGCGTGGTAGAAGGTGGTGACGGGGTGGAAGCCGGGCAGCCGCAGGCCCGGCAGCAGGCCGGTGGCGGACCGGGGGTCGGTGGCGACGACCACGGCCTGGGCGTTGATCCGCCCGTGCCCGACGGTCTCCACGCCGTCGGCCGCTATCGAGGTGACCCGTACGCCGGTGCGTACGGTGCCGGCGGGGAGGACGGCGGCCAGTTGGGTCGGCACGGCCGCGATCCCGCCGGCGGGCAGACAGAGCCGGCCGCGCGCGTAGCAGCGGAGCACCAGGTCGGCGACCCGGCTGCTGGTGCCGAGGGCCGGGTCGCTGAGCAGGGCGCCGAGCAGCGGTCGCAGGAGGCCGTCGACGGTCCGCGGGGCGAGCCCGCGGTCGGCGAGAGCCCGGGCGGCAGTGGTCTCGGGTCGGGCCTTGAGGCGGGCGGCGGGGGTCGCCGCCAGCCGGTTGAGCCAGCTGCCGAGCCGCGCCTTGTCCAGCGGACTGCCCAGTGGGGCCCGGGCGGCGGCCTGCCGGGCGGTGGTCAGTTGTGGGTCCCCGACCCGGTACCGGCGCCCGGCGCTGTGCACGAGGACGCCGGGGGCGAGCGGGCGCAGTTCGAGGCGGTCGAGGTCGAGCACACGACGCGGCTCGGGGAAGGCGGTGTTCAGCAGGTGGCTTCCGTGGTCGAGCCGGAATCCGTCCAGCTCGTGGGTGGCTGCTCGGCCGCCGATCCGGTCCGAGGCCTCGAGGACCTGGACGGTCAGGCCGTGGCCGGTGAGGACGCGGGCGGCGGCCAGGCCCGCGAGTCCGGCTCCGACCACAACGACGTCCGGATCGGACTGCCGGCGGGTGCGGCGAATGAAGTCATACGTGGGCACGGGTGGCTCCCTCCCTGGTCCCGGGGTTTCGGGCCGGCGCAGGTAGCGGGGTGCTGGGACACGGTCCGACGATGTGATGCCCAGTCAGTGTGAGGGTCAGACAGGCGCATCGGGCCCGATCCGAAGCCGGGAAGAGGAGTGACAGCATCCGGTGGGGGCTCGGTCACGGACTGTGATTCGATCCGGGTGGGATTCCGGCCCGGCGGGCGCGCACGGTCACCAGGGGCGCGCAACGCGCCCGCAGCGTGCTCCCGTGCGCCCCCTCACGGAGCCCCGCCCGGACTGCGTCGGGCATATGCCCATGGCCAGGGCGGACGTCGTACGGCGCCTACGCGGTGGTGGGAGGACCGCGCGTCGGCGCCGCGGCGGTCGTCGAACCCGTCGCGTCCGCCGACCCCGGTCGGCCCGCTGCGCCCGGCCGCCGCCTCCCGGCCCGCCGCCCGCCCCCGGCGCCCTGTCCGGCGGCCCGTCGCCCGCAGCCCCCGCTCCCGGCGCCGTACGCCCCGCCCCGTTCCCGCCGCGCCGTCGGGTCAGAGGGCCGCCCGCACCGCCGAATCCACGTCGGGGTGCCGGAACCGGAAGCCCGCGTCCAGCAGCCTCCGCGGCACCACCCGGTGGCTGCCGACCACTTCGACCGCCAGCTCGCCCAGCACGGCGTCCAGGAGTGCCTTGGGCACCGGGAACGGCGTCGGCCGGTGCAGCTCCCGGCCGAGCGCCGCCGTCAGCTCGGCATTGGTCACCGGCTCCGGGGCGGTGAGGTTGAACGCGCCGCTCAGGTCCTCCCGGTCGATCAGGAACCGCAGCGCCGCGACCTCGTCGGCCAGGGAGATGAAGCTCCAGTACTGCCGGCCGTCGCCGAGCCGCCCGCCGAGGCCGAGCCGGAACAGCGGGAAGAGCCGCCCGCCCGCGCCGCCGTCCGCCGAGAGCACCAGCCCGGTCCGCGGGTGCACCACCCGGACCCCGGCCCGCTCGGCCGCTCCGGCGGCGGCCTCCCACTCGACACAGACCTCGGCCAGGAAGTCGTCCCCGGCGGGCGACTCCTCGTCGATCACCCGGTCCCCGGTCTGTCCGTAGAAGCCGACCGCCGACGCGCTGAGGAGGACCCGCGGCGGCTCGGCGAGCCCGGCCACCGCGGCGGCCAGCGTCTCGGTGCCGAGCACCCTGCTCTCCCGGATCTCCCGCTTGTAGGCGTCGGTCCAGCGCCGGTCGCCGACCCCGGCGCCGGCCAGGTGCACGACGGCCTCCACCCCGGCGAGCCCGGCCCGGTCGACCTGACCCAGCAGCGGGTTCCAGCCGATGGCGGTGGTGCCGTCCGGTCGAGGGCCGGTTTTCGAGCGGTGCCTGACCAGCCGTACCACCTCGTGGCCGTCCGTCAGCAGCGAGTCGACGAGTGCCGAGCCGATCAGTCCCGTGGATCCTGTGACCGCGATTCTCATGCGGACATCCTCGCAGCCGGGACCTCGCAGACCCGGGCGCTGCTGGCCGGAGCGTCGCCGGCCGGGGCGCGGCCCGTCCGGACGTCACGTCCGGACGTCGCGCCCGGACGTCGAGGCACCCCACCCGGAAATTCCGTGTACGCCCGGGAACCCGCTGATTAGCATGACGCGCATGCGCGAAGCCGACGATCTGATCATCCGTCCCGCTCAGGCCGAGGACGAGAAGGAGCTCTCCGCCCTCAACCGTGCGGCGTGGACCTGGCTGGCCGACGTCGCTCCACGGCCCGACGAGGGTGCGGACGTGTTCGACGAGCGCCACAGCCCGGACCAGTTCCTGCTCGCCGTGCTCGGTGACCGCCTCGTCGGCTACGTCCGGGTCGTCCCGCCCACTCCGCTGGCCAGCAACGCGCACGTGCGCCAGATCCAGGGCCTCGCGGTCGACGCCGGGGCCCGGGGCCGCGGCGTCGG
This sequence comes from Kitasatospora sp. NPDC058406, assembly GCF_042722765.1. NCBI lineage: Bacteria > Bacillati > Actinomycetota > Actinomycetes > Kitasatosporales > Streptomycetaceae > Kitasatospora > Kitasatospora sp. NPDC058406. The sequence continues at coordinate 79,213 of NZ_JBHXKE010000002.1, read as the reverse complement.
CGTCGCGCTGGTCGAGGCCGCCTGCGCCGCGGCCCGCGAGCAGGGCGCCCGCCGGCTCACCCTGCGCGTGCTCGGCCACAACGCTCCGGCGCGCAGCCTCTACGAGCGCTGCGGCTTCGTCGTCGAGGGCTCGATGGCCGAGGAGTTCCTGATCGACGGCCGGTACGTCGACGACATCCTCATGGCCCGCACCCTCACGGCCTGACCCCGCGCCCCCGCGCCCGGCCCCGACCTCTCGGCCCGACCCCGGCCCTCCGCGGGGCGGAACGGCCCGGCGGCGGGGCCGCCCGCCCAGGGCCGCCCCGCCCCCGAACCCGCTTCCGCCGCCCCACCAGGCGCGTTACCGGCGAGTCGTCAGATCCGGACGCGGGTGGTGCAGAGTCGTGACAGACCCGGCCTGTCTGGACCGTCACCCGGACGGGTACGGTACGGCCGTGAGCAACTCGACGCCTCCGGGGTGGTACCCGGTACCGGGTGCGGACGGCACGGCCGGTCATGAGCGCTGGTGGGACGGCAACGCCTGGACCAGCGAGGTGCGGCCCGTCCAGGCGGGCGGCGGTCAGATTGCCGACGCCCCGACACAGGTCTCCTGGCAGAACCCGGCGCAGGCCTCCGCGCCCCCCTCCTACGGTTACGGTGCGGCGCAGCAGGGGCAGCCCGGGTACGGCTACCCGACGCAGAACCCGCCCTCCTACGGCTATCCGCAGGCCGCCTACACTCCCCAGCCCCAGTCGAACCGGATGAAGACCGGCACGGCCGTGGCCATCGTGGTCGGGGTGCTGGCCGTGGTCGGTGTGGTGGCCGCCATCGCGCTCAACAGCGGCGGCGGCACCCCGACGGCCGGTCCGACCACCCCGGTGGCGACCGTGACCGTCACGGACACCCCGAGCCCCACGGCCACCCGCACCCCGACCCCGACCCCGACCCCGACTCCGACCCCGACCCGGGGAACCACGCCCACGACGACCGCGCGCCCGGCGCCGGCGGTCAAGGACACCGTGGCCGACCCTCAGCACGCCATCACGGTGCCGGTCTTCGAAGGCTGGGACGCGACGACGGACGGCGCGCACTCGACGGTCTTCCTCGGCAGCGGCCGGTACACCTGCCCCGGCGGGGGATCCTGCATCCGCGGTCAGTTCTCGGTCGAGAAGGACACCGTCTCGGGCGCCTCGGCCCGGGCGGCGGCCGAGGCCGCGATGCCCACCTACGCTGCGGCGATCTTCAGCAACATCTCGTCGCACACCGACGCCGGTTCGTCCAGCACGACGGTCGCGGGCATCTCCGGCTACGCGGTGCGCTGGCACATCGTCACGGCGGACGGCAGCAAGGGCTACGTCCTGATGGTGGCGGTGCCGGCCAAGGGCGGGGGCTACGTGGCCTTCGAGGGCGGGGTCGACGACGCCGCGGGCGCGCCCGACCCCACCGTGCTGGACCAGATCCTCAAGGGCATCAAGCAGGACACCGGCGCGGGGGGGGGGGCCCCCACCCGACCCCCCCCCCCCGGGGGCCCTGCCCCGCCCCCCCCCCCCCCCCGGGCATAAAAAAAAAAAAAAACCCCCCAAACAAATTAAAAA
>NZ_JBHXKE010000002.1:6171-77629 GCF_042722765.1 Kitasatospora sp. NPDC058406 | reverse complement strand
GCCCGACCCCCCGGTGCTGCACCAGATCCTCACGGGCATCAACCAGGACCCCGGCGCGGCGGGCGGCTCCAACCCCTGACCCCCCGCCGCGGGGCTCAGTCCCCGTACCGCTCCCAGAGCTTGGGGAACCGTTTCGCCATGACGTCGGGGTCGTCGAAGTCCAGGGCGGCCCCGTACGGTCGTGCGGGCTGCCGCTCGCCCACCTCGGGCAGCGGCAGTCCGGTCAGCTGCTCGTACGCCTCGTCGGCGGCGTAGCCGAGGTCCTCGGCCTCGCCGTCCTCCTCCTCGTCGAACTCGGGCAGCAGGTCCGCCAGGTCGTCCGGTTCGTGCAGCCCGCCCTCGAACACGTCCCGGCCCTGGCCGATCAGCCAGCACCGGAAGTAGTCGAAGGTGTCCTCGGAGGCGCCGTCCAGCAACAGGTACGCCGCGCCCCACAGGTCGTGGCGGTAGGCGCGCTGGAACCGGGCCTCGAAGAGTCGCGCGAAATCGATCACGTCGTCCGGGGCCAGCTGGGCGAGCCGTTCCACCAGGCGTTCGGCCTGTTCGTCCGGATCGCCGTCGGAGGCTTCCCGGGTTTCGTCGATGATCTGCCAGAAGTCGGTCTCGTCCATCACCGCTCCAGCATCCCTGTTCCCCCGCACGTGCGCATGCGATGGTCGTGCAAATCACCCTGAACCACGCGAAAATCTCGAATCCGCGGGGAGATCCGTGGCCGCAGGCCGGTTTGCACCCGTCGGTGAGCACCGCCGGCGAGTACCCGTCGGCCCGAACCGTCCGGCGGGCACCCGTCGGTCCGCGCCCCCGGGAGGCACCCGCCGGCGAGCGGCTGCCGGGAGGCAGCACGGGGAGCGGCTCCGGGGAGCGCGGAACCCCGCGCCGTCCGGGGACGACGCGGGGTTCCGGTACCGCTGTGTACCTGCGGGGACCCTTACAGGCCGAGCTCGACCTCGAACTCGCCGGCCTCCAGGATCTCCTTGACGGCCACCAGGTAGCGGGCGGCGTCGGCGCCGTCCACCAGGCGGTGGTCGTAGGAGAGCGACAGGTAGGTCATGTCACGGATGCCGATGGCGGTGCCGCCGTCGGCCTCGATGACGACCGGGCGCTTGACGGTGGCGCCGATGCCCAGGATGGCCGCCTGGTTCGGCGGCACGATCACGGTGTCGAACAGCGCACCGCGCGAGCCGGTGTTGCTGATGGTGAAGGTCGCGCCGGACAGCTCGTCCGGGGTGATCTTGTTGCCGCGCACCTTGGTGGCCAGCTCCGCGGTCTTCTTGGAGATGCCGGCGATGTTGAGGTCGCCCGCACCCTTGATGACCGGGGTCATCAGACCCTTCTCGGAGTCCACCGCGATACCGATGTTCTCGGTGTCGAAGTAGGTGATGGTGCCCTCGGCGTCGTTGATCCGGGCGTTGACGACCGGGTTGGTCTTCAGCGCCTGGGCGGCGGCCTTGACGAAGAACGGCATCGGGGACAGCTTCACGCCCTCGCGGGCGAGGAAGCCTTCCTTGGCCCTTCCGCGCAGCGACATGATCTTGGTGACGTCGACCTCGACCACGCTGGTCAGCTGGGCCTGCTCGTGCAGGGCCTTCAGCATGTTGTCGCCGATGACCTTGCGCATGCGGGTCATCTTGACCGTCTGGCCGCGCAGCGGGGACGGCGCGGCGGCGGCGGCCTTCGGCGCGGCGGCCGGGGCGGCAGCGGCGACGGGGGCCGGAGCGGCCTTGGCAGCCTCGGCGGCGGCCAGGACGTCCTGCTTGCGGATGCGGCCGCCGACACCGGTACCGGTGACGGAGGCCAGCGCGACGCCCTGCTCGGCGGCGAGCTTGCGGACCAGCGGGGTGACGTAGGCGTCACCGGCGTCGGCCACCGGGGCGGCCGGCGCGGCCGGGGCCGGGGCAGCCGGAGCGGCGACCGGGGCAGCCGGGGCCGGAGCCGGGGCAGCCGGAGCGACCGGAGCCGGGGCAGCGACCGGAGCCGGAGCCGGGGCAGCCGGGGCAGCCGGGGCCGGAGCGGCGACCGGTGCGGCCGGAGCCGGGGCCGGAGCCGGGGCAGCCGGGGCGACGGGGGCCGGAGCCGGAGCAGCCGGAGCGGCGGCCGGAGCCGGGGCAGCACCCGCGGCACCGATCAGCGCGAGCTGGGCGCCGACCTCGGCGGTCTCGTCCTCGCCGACCAGGATCTTCACCAGGGTGCCGGCGATCGGCGACGGGATCTCGGTGTCGACCTTGTCGGTGGAGACCTCGAGCAGCGGCTCGTCGACCTCGACCGTGTCACCCTCGGCCTTCAGCCAGCGGGTGACGGTGCCCTCGGAGACCGACTCGCCCAGTGCGGGCAGCAGCACCGGGGTGGCGTCGCCGGCCGGGGCGGCCGGGGCGGCAGCCGGGGCCGGAGCGGCGGCCGGCGCCTCGGCGACCGGGGCCGGAGCAGCCTCGGCGGCCGGAGCAGCCTCGGCGACCGGAGCGGCCGGAGCCGGAGCGGCCTCGGCGACCGGGGCCGGAGCGGCCTCCGGGGCACCGGAGCCGTCGTCGATGATCGCGAGCTCGGCGCCGACGGCGACGGTCTCGTCCTCGCCGACCTTGATCGAGGCCAGGATGCCCGAGGCCGGGGCCGGGATCTCGGTGTCGACCTTGTCGGTGGAGACCTCGAGCAGCGGCTCGTCGACCTCCACGCGCTCACCCTCGGCCTTCAGCCAACGGGTGACGGTGCCCTCGGAAACGCTCTCGCCCAGCGCGGGCAGTGTTACTGAGACCGCCATGGTTTCAGCGACTCCTATCAAGTCTTGCGTACTGGAAGTTTGGGGGGGTGGGGCGCGATCAGTCGTGCGCGTGCAGCGGCTTGCCGGCCAGCGCCAGGTGCGCCTCGCCCAGAGCCTCGGACTGGGTCGGGTGCGCGTGGATGAGCTGCGCGACCTCGGCAGGCAGAGCTTCCCAGTTGTAGATCAGCTGAGCCTCTCCGACCTGCTCGCCCATCCGGGCGCCGACCATGTGGACGCCGACCACGGCGCCGTCCTTGACCTGGACGAGCTTGATCTCGCCGGCGGTCTTCAGGATCTTGCTCTTGCCGTTGCCGGCCAGGTTGTACTTGAGGGTGACGACCTTGTCCTTGCCGTACAGCTCGACGGCCTTGGCCTCGGAGATGCCGACGGAGGCCACCTCGGGGTTGGAGTAGGTCACGCGCGGGACGCCGTCGTAGTCGATCGGCACCGGCTTGAGGCCGGCCAGCCGCTCGGCGACCAGGATGCCCTCGGCGAAGCCGACGTGAGCCAGCTGCAGGGTCGGGGCGAGGTCGCCGACGGCCGAGATGGTCGGCACGTTGGTGCGCATGTACTCGTCGACGAGGACGTAGCCGCGGTCCATCGCGACGCCGTTCTCCTCGTAGCCGATGCCGGCCGAGACCGGGCCGCGGCCGATGGCGACGAGCAGCAGGTCGGCGTCGATCTGCTTGCCGTTCTCGGTGGAGACGCGCACACCGGTCTCGGTGTACTCGACGCCGGAGAAGCGGGCCTTCAGCTCGAACTTGATGCCACGCTTGCGGAAGGCGCGCTCCAGCAGCTTGGAGGAGTTCTCGTCCTCCAGCGGGACCAGGTGCGGCAGGGCCTCGACGATGGTGACCTCGACGCCGAACGACTTCCAGACCGAGGCGAACTCGACGCCGATCACGCCGCCGCCGAGGATGACGGCCGACTTCGGGATGCGGTCGAGCTTGAGGGCGTGGTCCGAGGAGATCACGCGGTTGCCGTCGATCTCCAGGCCCGGGATCGAGCGCGGCACGGAGCCGGTGGCCAGCACGATGTGGCGGCCCTCGACGCGCTGGCCGTTGACGTCCACCGAGGTCTGCGAGGAGAGCTTGCCCTCGCCCTGGATGAAGGTCACCTTGCGGGACGCCACCAGGCCCTGGAGACCCTTGTACAGGCCGGCGATGACGTCGTCCTTGTACTTGTGGACGCCGTTGATGTCGATGCCCTGGAAGGTGGCCAGCACACCGAACTCGGCGGCCTCCTTCGTCTCGTCGGCGATCTCGGCCGCGTGCAGCAGCGCCTTGGTCGGGATGCAGCCGCGGTGCAGGCAAGTGCCGCCGAGCTCACCCTTCTCGATCAGGGCGACGCTCAGGCCCAGCTGGGCGGCGCGGAGCGCCGCGGCGTAACCGCCGCTTCCGCCTCCGAGAATGACTACGTCGAAAACGGTGCTGGCGTCGTTCGCCACGTCACGTCCTCCATGCAATGGGGTGTGGATCGCCGGGCCGGTCACGGTCCGGTAGTTCGGAAGCCTTTGTGGGGCGCCCAGTCGTGCCGGAAATACATCTTCGCACTTGTTCGCGGCGGCTGATGTCCGGGTCCGCCCCAGGGGTGTCCCGAGGGGCGGTCGCAGGGGTGGGAGCACCCCGGACGGAGGGGCATCGTCGCAGCTCAGGGCGGTGTTGACAGCGGGCCCGACGGAGTCGTCCGAGCCTGCGGAGCGCCCGGTTCCGCAGTGCGGAACAAAGTTTCGCCCGCAGCGAACAGGGGTGCGGACTCCCCGTCGCGTCCCCTACCGGCCGGTAACCGACTCGGGCGCGAGGCTCGGCCGGACGAGGACCGTCGGACGGGGCCGCCGGACGAGGGCCGCCCGGTGGGGGAAAGCCGGACGGGGTCCGGCGCGCTCGCGCCGGACCCCGCCCCGCCTTCGTCCCGCGCCCGCGGGCGCCGGTGTCGGTCAGGCCTTGCCGCCCGCCGCCTTCTGCTCGGCGAAGCGGACCAGGGTGCGGACCGCGGTCGCGGTGCCGCCCTTGGGGGTGTAGCCGAACGGCGCGCCCTCGTGGAACGCCGGACCGGCGATGTCCAGGTGCGCCCAGTCGATGCCCTCGGCCACGAACTCCTTCAGGAAGAGCCCGGCCACCAGGCCGCCGCCCATCCGCTCGCCCATGTTGGCCAGGTCGGCGATGGTCGACTCGGTCATGCCCTTGCGCAGCTCGGGCGGCAGCGGCATCGGCCAGGACTGCTCGCCCACCTCGCCCGAGGCGGCGTGCAGGGTCGAGCGCAGCTCGTCGTTGTTGGCCATCACGCCGAAGGTGCGGCTGCCCAGCGCCAGCATCATCGCGCCGGTCAGCGTCGCCACGTCGACGATGACGTCCGGCTTCTCCTCGCCGGCCCGGACGATCGCGTCGGCCAGCACCAGGCGGCCCTCGGCGTCGGTGTTCAGGACCTCGACGGTCTTGCCGCCGTACATCCGCAGCACGTCACCCGGGCGGGTCGCCGAGCCGGACGGCATGTTCTCGGCGAGCGCCAGCCAGCCGGTGATGTTGACGGCCAGGCCGAGGCGCTTGGCGGAGACCACGGCGGCGAACACCGCGGCGGCACCGGCCATGTCGCACTTCATGGTCTCGTTGTGACCGGCCGGCTTCAGCGAGATGCCGCCCGAGTCGTAGGTGATGCCCTTGCCGACGAACGCCAGGCTCGCCTTGGCCTTCGGGTGGGTGTACGCCACCTTCACCAGCCGCGGCGGGTTGGTCGAGCCGTTGCCGACGCCCAGCAGGCCGCCGAAGCCGCCCTTGAGCAGCGCCTTCTCGTCCAGCACCTCGACCTTGAGGCCGTGCTCCTTGCCGGCCGCCTGGGCGATCGCGGCGAAGCCCTTCGGGTTCAGGTCGTTCGGCGCGGTGTTGACCAGGTCGCGGGCGCGGTTCATCTCCTCGCCGACGACGAGGGCGCGCTCGACGGCCGCCTTGGCGTCCTTGCTGCCCTTGCGGGTCGAGAGCAGGATCAGCTCGCCGACCGGCTCCTTGCCGCCGCCGCTCTTGTAGGTGCCGAACGCGTAGGCGCCGAGCAGGCCGCCCAGCGCGACCGCCTCGGTCTCCTCGGCCGACTCGGCCGGAAGGGCCAGCGCGGCCTTCTTGCTGCCGGCGAGGGCCCGTGCGGCGACACCGGCGGCGCGGCGCAGGGCCTCCAGCTCGTAGGAGCCCTCGGCGGCGTCACCGAGGCCGACCGCGAGCACGAGCGCGGCCTTCAGGCCGGCGGGGGAAGGCACCTTGACGGCCTCGCCCTCGGCGCCGGTCGCGCCCAGCGTGCTGAGGATCTCGGCCAGCTTGCCCTCGAACGCCTCGCTCACGGCCTCGGCGCCGGGGGCCAGCACAATGCCCTTGGGGCCCTTCGCGACACCGATCACCAGGGCGTCCGCACGCAGCGAGGCGGCGGAGGAGGTGCTCACAGACAATGCAGTCACGTAATGCGTCCTGTTCTTTCGCGGTCCACGGCCGGTCGCGGCGCGGGTGCCGCACCGGCGCAGCCCGGAACCGCCGGCCGGGCCGTCCGGCCGGCGCCCGCCGGACCCGGGGCCCCTGGCTGTGTGCCCCCGCCGGCTCCGCGGCGGACGCATACACCAGAGGCCCCGGCGCCCCAACGCGCGTCGGCCGGGCAGGACCTGCGACGGTGCAGGGCTGCGATGCTCCCCGCATGGTAGTCCGCATGCCGAGATCACGCGCCGCCCGGTGTACCGCCTCCGGGTGCCGGGGTTCCGGCCCCGTCCTCAGCCCGCCAGGGCGAGGACCAGCAGCGCACCGGTCGCGGCGGTCTCCGCCATCGCGCCGAGCACGTCGCCCGTGATCCCGCCGAAGCGTCGCACGCAGCGTCGCAGCAGGATCCAGGCGCAGCCCGCACCCGCGACAACGGCCAGCGGCAGTCGCAGGGATGACCATCCGTCAACGGCCCCGGCGGCCGCGGTCAGGAGCGCCGCCGCGGCGGTCGACAGCGCCGCCGCGGCCGGGGTCACCGTGCTCGCCACCATCGCACCGAGCCCGCCCGGGCGGGCGGCCGGCACCGACCGCAGGCATCCCCAGGTGAGCGCGCACCGCGCGGCCACGGCCGCGGCGAGCACCGCCAGCGCGCCGCGCAGGGGGGAGACCGCGAACTGCCCGGCGAGTGCGGCGACCTGCGCCAGCAGGACCAGCACCAGGGTGAGGACGCCGAACGGCCCGATGTCCGACTGCTTCATGATGCGCAGCGCGTCCTCGGCCGGCCGGCCGCTGCCCAGGCCGTCGGCGACGTCGGCGAGCCCGTCCAGGTGCAGTCCGCGGGTCAGTGCCGCCAGTACCCCGACGGCCGCGACCGCGCCGAGCGGGCCGCCCGCGCGCCAGGCCACCAGCGCCCCGGCGCCCGCGGCCGTCGTGCCGAGGACGAGTCCGACCAGGGGGGCGGCGAGCATCGCCCGGCCGCCCGCGGCCCGGTCCCAGCGCTCGACCCGGACCCGCAGGACCGACAGCGTCCCGAAGGCGAACCGCAGGCCGTCCACCCACCCGGCCCGCCCGTCCGGTTCCCGCTCGCCCGGCCCCTGTGCGCCCGGTCCCGGTGCGCCCGGTCCCCGCTCGTCCGTCATCGTCCGCGCCTCCACCGTGACCAGCCTCCCGCATTCCCCGGCGGTCCGCCCCCGCGCACGGCGAAGGCCCCCGGTCCGCCGGACCGTCGTCGTGGACGGCCGGCGGGCCGAGGGCCCGGGGCGTGTCTGACCGACTCCCGGCCGTCCTACAGCCGACCGAGCAGCTCCGCCGCCGACGGCAGCTTCGCCGGCTCCTTCGGTGCCGCCTGCACGAACGGCGCCGGCACCTTCTCCGCGAGCGTGTCCGACGCGGCCTGCAGCAACGGGAGCGCCATCAGCGCACCCACGCCCTCGCCCATGGTGATGCCCTGCTCCTGCAGCGGCGTCAGCGTCAGCCGGTCGTACGCCTTCGCCTGCGCCGGCTCGCCGCTGGACTGCCCGGCCCGCCACCACTCGGGCGCCCGGAACGCGATCCGCTGCGCGACCAGGGCGCACGCCGACGAGACCACGCCGTCCAGCACCACCGGCAGCTTCCGCACCGCGGCCTGCAGCAGGAACCCGGTGATCGCCGCGAAGTCCGCACCGCCGGTCGCACCGAGCAGTGCCAGCTGGTCGCCCAGCACCGGCCGGGCCCGCCGCAGCGAGTCCCGGACGGTCGCGCACTTGACCATCCACACCTTGTCGTCGACGCCCGAGCCGCGGCCGGTGACCGCCGCCGCGTCCGTCCCGCAGAGCGCGCCGACCAGCACCGCGGCGACGGTGGTCGCGCCGACCCCGAGGTCGCCCAGCACCACCAGGTCGGTCCCGGCGTCGGCCTCCTCGTCGGCGACGGCGATCCCGGCCCGGAACGCCTTGACGGTCTCCTCCGGGCTGAGCGCGTCCTCGACGTCGATCCGCCCGGAACCGCGCCGCACCCGGTGGGCGGTCACGTCGTCGGGGAAGTCGGCGGGGTCCGCGTCGACCGCGACGTCGACCACCCGTACCTCGGCACCGAACCGCCGGGCGAGCAGGGCGACGGGCGCGGTGCCGTCGAGGACGGCCCGGACGCGCGCCGCCGTACCGCCCTGGGCCGGCAGCCGGGAGACGCCGAGGGCCGCCACCCCGTGGTCGGCGGCGAACAGCACCACCTTGGGGGCCGAGAGCGGCCGCACGGGGGAGCGCCCCTGCACGGACGACAGCCAGGCGCCCAGCTCCTCCAGCTTGCCGAGGCCGTTGCGCGGCCGGTCCAGCTCCTGCCAGCGCTCCTCGGCGGCGCGCCGGGCACTCTCGTCGGGGCGTTCGACGAGCGAGGAGAACGTATCGAGATCCACGGTCGTGTCCATCGTCCGGAAGGCTACACGCCGCAGGTGTTCAGCCGACGGGCGGCTTGACGGTGAGCACCTGCCCGGCCACCACCAGGAGCACGCGCTCGGACGCGTCGGCGACCGCCATGTTGAGCCGGCCCAGGGTGTCGCGGAACCGGCGTCCGGCGGCGGTGGCCGGGACGACCCCCATGCCGACCTCGTTGCTGACCGCCACCACCGGCCGACCGGTCGCGGCCCACGCCGCGGCCAGCGCGTCGCAGCGGGCCTGCACCGCCGCCTCGCCCCCGTCGGCCCAGACCCGGTCGTCCCAGGCGCCGCACTCGTCCATGACGGAGGTGAGCCAGAGCGCCAGGCAGTCGATCAGCACCGGCGCCGGGTCGGCGGCGTCCGCCAGCACCGCCTCCAGCGCGCAGGTCTCGGCGGTGCGCCAGCTCGCCGGCCGCCGGTCCCGGTGCAGCGCCACCCGCTGGGCCCACTCGGCGTCCCCGTCGCGGGTGCCGCCGGTGGCCACGTACAGCACGTCCCCGTACGGGGCGAGCAGCTGCTCGGCCCTGGTCGACTTGCCGGACCGGGCGCCGCCGAGGAGGAGCGTGCGGGGCAGCGGGACGTCATCAGTCATGCGCCCCATCCTCTCCCACCGCGCATACCGAAGATCCTGGTGGGCAACCTGAGGACTTAGGCTGCGCAGCACAAGCGCGTCATCAGCGATCGGCAGTGATCGCCAGTGGGAGGAGCCGGGCATGGTCTGGACGTGGCGGTACGAGAAGACGGACGGCACCGCGGTGGCCCCGGGCGACGGCCAGGTGGAGGAGTTCGCCGGCCAGGGGGACGCCGAGACCTGGATCGGGGAGGCCTGGAAGCAGCTGGCCGAGGACGGCGTGGACACCGCCGTGCTGCTGGACGACGGCCGTGAGATCTACTCGATGAGCCTGCACGAGGGCTGAGGCCCGGGGGTGACGGCTCCGGGAGCTACTTCATCCCGATGACGTGGAGCAACGCGGCGACCTGCCGGTAGGGGTCGGTCCGGCCGGCGAGCTCCTCGGCCTCCAGCAGCTGGGCGAGCTGCCGGCCGTCGACCGGCGGCGCCGCGTCGTCGGGCGCGTTGTCGGTGAAGACCCGGACGCCGTACCAGTGCCGCAGCGGTACGGACACCTCGGAGAGGGTCACCGCGAGGTCGGTGATCCGGTCGGCGCGGGCCGCCAGCCCGAGCCGGTTGTAGTACCGGTCGCTCTCGAAAGCGTGCAGGGCGGCCCGCCAGTCACCGGCGGCGGCGGGCCGCAGGGCCAGCGCGTCGCGGTTGCGGACCAGCAGCGAGAGCAGCCCGCCGGGCGCGAGCAGCCGGGCGAGCGAGGCGATCATCGGATCGGGGTCCGGGAGGTACGTCAGGACGCCGTGGCAGAGCACGACGTCGAAGCTGCGGGCGCCGAACCAGCGTCCGCACTGGTGGCCGTCGCCGATGAGCAGCTGGATCCGGTCGCGGACCTCGTCCGGCTCCTCGGCCAGGGCCCCCTGGGCGACGCCGAGCGCGTCCGGGTCGGAGTCGATGCCGGTGACGTAGTGGCCGGCCCTGGCCAGCCGCAGTGCCTGGGTGCCCTGACCGCAGCCGATGTCGAGGACGCGCTGGGCGCTGCGCCCGGCGAGCTGCTCGGCGAGCTGCCGGGCGACCATCTCCTGCCGGACGAGGTTGCGCAGGGTGCCGAGGCGCTCCAGCCAGTGGCCGGTGCCGCCGGCGAAGGAGCCGCTGCGCGAGGGCAGCCGGCGCTCGTGGCCGGCCCGCTCCTGGGCGAACCGGTCGTGGCCGCCGTCGCCCTGCCCCGGGAGCGCGTAGAGGCCGGGCCCGTCCCAGACGGGAGGGGCCCAGCCGGAGTCCACCGGTTCGGCGGTCAGGGCTTCTCTCCGCGCCGCACCTGCGGCTTGGGCAGCCGCAGCCGGCGCATCTGCAGGATGCGCATCAGGCCGTAGGCGACCGCGCCGCGGGTGTTCTGCCCGGCGAACCGCTCGGCCAGCTGCTTGCGCAGACCGAAGCCGAGCCGGACGAAGTCCAGGATCACCAGGACGAAGAAGAGCAGGAACAGCACCGTGGAGAGCAGCTGGAGGGCCTGCACCTTGACGATGCTGAGGACCAGGATGAGGACCGCGGCGGGGAGGAAGAACTCGGCGAGCGACCAGCGGGCGTCGACGTAGTCCCGGGTGAACTTGCGCACCGGGCCCTTGTCGCGGGCCGGCAGGTGGCGCTCGTCGCCCTCCAGCAGCGCGGTGCGCTGCTTCTCGCGCTCGGCGCGCATCCGCTCGCGGGCCTGTCGGGAGGCCTCCTTGCGGTCCTTGGGCACGGTCACGCGGGTACGCCGGTGGGCTTCGGCCTCACTGCGCTTGGGCGTGGGCCGGCCCTTCTTCGCCTGCGGATCGCGGGGCTGGGTCGTCTCGTCCTGCTTCTCCAGCACGGCGGCGGAGGCAGCGGCATCATCTGAACGGCGTCGGAACACACCACCAGCGTACGGGGTGCGGGGCGGCTTCTTCCGATGTCCTCGGACCCAAACGCATATCGATCGGGTCCGATAGCCGGTCGGTACGGGTTTCCCGGGGGTTTCCCGTAGGGGATCACTCCGCCGACCGGAGCGTGGGACTAGGACGGTATCCACCCCGCGGAGGAGGCCGTACGGGGGTCGGCTGTAGCAGGCTTGTTGCAGGCAGGTGCACTGCGGCGACGGGCTCGCTGCACATACACTCGTCGTGTCTGGTAACGAGATAGAGACCGCAGGCCGGAGAAGGGGGCACCCGAGGCCCATGAGCGACGGAATCATGAAGCGTATGGGGCTGATCTTCCGCTCCAAGGCGAACAAGGCCTTGGACCGCGCGGAAGACCCGCGAGAGACGCTCGACTATTCGTACCAGAAGCAGCTTGAGCTGCTGCAGAAGGTGCGACGGGGCGTCGCGGACGTGGCCACCTCGCGCAAGCGTCTGGAGCTCCAGCTGACCCAGCTGCAGCAGCAGTCGGCGAAGTACGAGGACCAGGGCCGCAAGGCGCTCTCGCTCGGCCGGGAGGACCTCGCCCGCGAGGCGCTGACCCGCAAGTCGAACATGCAGTCCCAGATCAACGACCTGCAGACGCAGTACCAGCAGCTGCAGGCCGAGGAGGAGAAGCTCACGCTCGCCTCCCAGCGGCTGCAGGCCAAGGTGGACGCCTTCCGCACCAAGAAGGAGACCATCAAGGCCACCTACACCGCGGCCCAGGCGCAGACCCGGATCGCCGAGTCCTTCTCCGGTATCTCGGAGGAGATGGGCGACGTGGGCCTGGCCATCCAGCGGGCCGAGGACAAGACCGCCCAGATGCAGGCCCGGGCCGGTGCGATCGACGAGCTGCTGGCCTCCGGCGCGCTCGACGACGCCAGCGGTCTCGGCCGCAAGGACGACATCGAGGCCGAGCTGGAGCGCGTGGCCGGCGGTTCCGACGTCGAGCTGGAGCTGGCCCGGATGAAGGCCGAGCTGACCGGTGGCTCCCCGGCCTCCGGCCCGCAGGCCATCGAGCAGGGCCGTCCGCAGGACGCGGCCCCCCAGCAGGACTCCCCGCGCATCAACTACAACAAGTGATCTGAGCTCCACCCCGGAACACCTTCGGGAACATTCCCCAGGAACAGGGAGACGCACGGCATGATCATGAGGGTCATGGGTGAGGGGCAGTTCCAGGTGGGCGAGACCCATCTGAACCGCCTCAACGAGCTCGACGACGAGCTCCTCACCGCACTGGAGTCGGGGGACGAGGAACACTTCCGCCGGGCGCTCGGTGAGCTGCTCGGCGCGGTGAAACAGTTCGGCACCCCACTGCCGGACGACTCCCTGGAGCCGTCCGACCTGATCCTCCCGGATGCCGATGCGACGATCGACGAGGTCCGGCAGTTGCTGCGGGACGAAGGTGACGGCCTGATCCCGGGAGTTTCCGGATAGCCGCCGTCTCCGCGCCAGACACCAGGGCGGGCCCCCTCCACCAGGGAGGGGGCCCGCCCGTCTGCGGTCCCGCACCGGCCGGCCGCGACCGGGAGCGGTACGGCGGGCCCGCTAGGGCAGGGCCAGCATCCGGTCCAGCGCCGCCTTGGCGTACTTCTCGGTCTCCGGGTCGACCCGGATCACGTTCGGCACCCGGCCCTCGACCAGCGACTCCAGCGCCCAGACGAGGTGCGGCAGGTCGATCCGGTTCATGGTGGAGCAGAAGCAGACCGCCCGGTCGAGGAAGACGATCTCCTTGTCCGGGTGCGCCTTGGCGAGCCGGCGGACCAGGTTCAGCTCGGTGCCGATGGCCCACTTGGTGCCGGGCTCGGCGGCGTCCAGCGCCTTGATGATGTACTCGGTCGAGCCCACCATGTCGGCCGCCGCGACGACCTCGTGCTTGCACTCCGGGTGCACCAGGACGGTGACGCCGGGGATCCGGGTGCGGACGTCGTTCACCGAGTCCAGGCTGAACCGGCCGTGCACCGAGCAGTGGCCGCGCCAGAGGATCATCTTCGCGTCGCGCAGCTGCTCGGCGGTGAGGCCGCCGTTCGGCCGGTGCGGGTTGTAGACGACGCAGTCGTCCAGCGAGAAGCCCATGTCCCGCACCGCGGTGTTCCGACCGAGGTGCTGGTCGGGCAGGAATAGCACCTTCTGGCCCTGCTCGAAGGCCCACTCCAGGGCCCGCTTCGCGTTGGAGGAGGTGCAGATGGTGCCGCCGTGCCGGCCGGTGAAGGCCTTGATGTCGGCGGAGGAGTTCATGTACGAGACCGGGACGGTGACGTCGGCTATGCCGGCGTCGGTCAGCGCGTCCCAGCACTCGGCGACCTGCTCGGCGGTGGCCATGTCGGCCATCGAGCAGCCGGCCGCGAGGTCCGGCAGCACGACCTGCTGGGCGTCGCCGGTGAGGATGTCGGCCGACTCGGCCATGAAGTGCACGCCGCAGAAGACGATGTACTCGGCCTCCGGGCGGGCCGCCGCGTCGCGGGCGAGCTTGAAGGAGTCGCCGGTGACGTCGGCGAACTCGATCACCTCGTCGCGCTGGTAGTGGTGGCCCAGGATGAAGACGCGGTCGCCGAGCGCGGCCTTGGCCGCGCGGGCGCGCTGGACGAGGTTCGGGTCGGAGGCCGGTGGGAGGTCGCCGGGGCACTCGACGCCGCGCTCGCTGTTCGGGTCGGCCTCGCGGCCGAGCAGCAGCAGAGCGAGCGGCGTCGGAGTGGGGTCGACGCCGTAGGTCTCGGTGATGGTGGTGGTCACGGGCGAGTGCCCTTCTGTGCGGCCGATCGGGCGTGCAGCCTTTTCGTCTATCTGACGCAATCTATGATAACCGGTTAGCGTCAGAGTGACGATGGCCGTCCTGGCGATGTGACGAGAACCGCTTGCCGGTTCGGAGCGCCGCGGGGGGTGCGCGGTGCGTGAGAGACGGGTGCGCGGTGGGCGCGCGGTGCGGCCGGAGGGAAGTTGCGACCCGGTCCGGCGTGGCCGAGCCGGGATCCGGCCGGACCGCGTTTGGCTGGGTGCATGAAGGCAATCGCGATCCGCCGCTACGGCGGCCCCGAGGCGGTGGAGTACACCGACCTCCCGGACCCGAAGGTCGGCCCGGACTCGGTACTGGTGCAGGTCAGGGCGGCCGGGGTGAACCCGGTGGACTGGAAGGTGCGGGACGGCAGGCTGGACGGTCTGCTCGACGCGCACTTCCCGCTGGTGATGGGCTGGGACGCGGCCGGGGTGGTGCGCGCGGTCGGCGGCGGGGTCACCGAGTTCGCTCCCGGCGACGAGGTCTACGGCTACGTCCGCAAGGACGCGGTCGAGCACGGGACCTACGCGGAACTCGTCGCCGCGCCCGTCCGCACCCTGGCCCGCAAGCCGGCCGCGCTGGACTGGGCGCAGGCCGGCGGACTGCCACTGGCCGGGCTCACCGCCCTCCAGGCCCTGCGGGCGGTCGGCGTGAGCGCGGGTGACACCGTGCTGGTGCACGCCGCCGCGGGCGGGGTCGGCCACCTCGCCGTCCAGCTCGCCCGGGCCGCCGGCGCCCGGGTGATCGGCACCGCGGGCGAGCGCAACCACGCCTACCTGCGCGGTCTCGGCGCCGAGCCGGTGGCCCACGGCGAGGGCCTGGCGGACCGGGTCCGCGCGCTGGCGCCGGAGGGCGTGGACGCCGCGCTGGACCTGGTCGGCGGCGACGCCGTCGAGGTCTCGGCCGGTCTGGTCGCGGATCCGGCGCGGATCGCCTCGGTCGCCGACTTCGGCGTGAAGGCGCGCGGGGGTCACTACGTCTGGGTCCGTCCGGACGCCGCCGGGCTGGCCGAGCTGGCCGAGCTCGCCGACGAGGGGCGGCTGACCGTGACCGTCGCGTCCACGTTCCCGCTGGCCCAGGCCGCCTCGGCCCAGGCGCTCAGCGCGGAGGGCCGGACCCGGGGCAAGATCGTGCTGCTGGTGGACTGAGGCGCCGGGGCCGGTCGACCGAAGCCCGTCATCTGCGAGCGGTGGACTCGGTCCTGTCATCCGCCAGAATGGTGCAGAACCGTTTCGGCGGGCCGTTGTCGCCCCGCCCCCGTCCCCGATGCCGCACGACCCGTGGAGCCCCGCACCGATGAGCAGCAGCCGAGCGCACGAGACGGTCGGGGCCTCCCTGGACGAGACCGACCGCCTGCTCCTCGCCCGGCTGGCCCGCGACGGCCGCGCCTCGTACGCCGAGATCGGGCTGTCGGTGAACCTCTCCGCCACCGCGGTCCGCCGCCGGATCGACCGGCTGCGGGCGCGCGGGGTGGTCCGCGGTTTCACCGTGGTGCTCGACCCCTCCGTCCTCGGCTGGCAGACGGAGGCGTTCGTCGAGGTCTACTGCCGCGAGCGGACCGCGCCCGAGGAGATCCTGGCCAGCCTGCGCCAGTTCCCCGAGGTGATCGCCGCCTGGACGGTCACCGGCGACCCGGACGCCCTGGTCCACCTGCGCGCCGCCGACATGCGCCATCTGGAGGCGGTCATCGAGCGGATCCGCCGGGAGCCCGGCGTCCAGCGCAGCCGCTCCTCCGTCGTCCTCTCCCAGCTCATCGGCTGACCTCCGGACGGCCCGGTCCGGCCCTGCGCAGGAATCCTGCGCGGGGCACGTCGAAGACGCCCGAAACCTGCCTGACCGGCCGCGTTCCGACGCGCGGCGCAGGCCCCGCGCTGCCTACGCTGATCACGTCCGGCAGAACGGTGCCCGTTCCCGTGCCGTCGGGCCCTCCCCGACCCCCCACAGCCGAGAGGGACACCCGTGTCCGCAGCACCCGACCGCATGCACCGGCCCGACAGCGACCTGGTCGACCTGGTTTTCGACTACATGCGCGACCGTCTGCAGTACGACCCCGTCCCGCTCGACCACCCCGGCGACGGGGAGCACCTGCGCACCCAGCTGTCCGGCCTGATCAACCGGGACGGCAACGACCCGGCCGACGTGCTCAAGCTGTACGACCACGAGCTCTCCCGCGCGGTGATCTCCGCCGACAGCCCGCGCTACCTGTCGTTCATCCCGTGCGCCCCGACCAAGGCCGCGCTGCTCTTCGACATGGTCGTCTCCTGCGCCTCGCTCCAGGGCATCTCCTGGCTGGAGGCGGCCGGCGCCATCGCCGCCGAGAACCAGGTGCTGCGACTGATCGCGGACCGCGCGGGCATGCCCGGATCGGCCGGCGGCACCTTCGTCTCCGGCGGCTCGGCCGGCAACCTCTCCGCCCTCGTCGTCGCCCGCGACACCGCCCGCCGCCGCCTCGCCGAGCAGGGGCTGCCCAGCGGGCCCGAGGTGCGGCTGCGGATCGCCGTCGCCGACCAGGTGCACTCCTCGGTCAAGAACACCTTCAACATCATCGGCGTCGAGGCCTTCAAGGTCCCGACCGTGAACCGCCGGTTCACCGGCGAGGCGCTGCGCACCGCCCTGGCCGCCGACCCGAACCCCGAGACCGTGATCGCGGTCGTCGGCACCGCCGGCACCACCAACGAGGGCATCGTCGACGACCTCCAGGGCCTCTCCGAGGTCGCCCGCGAGCGCGACCTGTGGTTCCACGTGGACGGCGCCTACGGTGGCGCGGGCCTCTTCGCCCCCTCCGTGCGCGCCCGCTACGACGGCATCGAGCACGCCGACTCCTTCGTGGTGGACCCGCACAAGTGGCTGTTCGCCCCGTTCGACTGCGCCGCGCTGATCTACCGCAACCCCCAGCTCGCCCGCGCCGTGCACACCCAGGACGCCTCCTACCTGGACGTGCTGCACACCGAGGGCGACGAGTGGAACCCGACCGACTACGCCTACCACCTGACCCGGCGGGCCCGCGGCCTGCCGCTCTGGTTCTCGCTCGCCGTGCACGGTGTCCAGGCGTACACCGACGCCATCGAGGCCGGCCTCGAACTGGCCCGGGACACCGCGCAGCTGATCCGCGACACCGAGCACCTGGAGCTGCTGTTCGACCCGCAGCTCTCCGCCGTCTGCTTCAAGCGGACCGGCTGGACCAACGCCGACTACTACCGCTGGTCGCAGCAACTGCTCGCGGACCAGATCGGTTTCGTCACCCCCACCGGCTGGGACGGCGAGACGGTCGCCCGGTTCGCCTTCCTGCACCCCGGGACCACCATGGAGATGGTCCGCGAGATCCTGGACACGATGAGCTGAGGTCACGCTCGCCGAGCCCCCGCCGGGCCTGCCCGGCGGGGGCTCGGCGTCACAGCAGCGCGCCGTTCGGCAGGTACGGCGCCGGCGGGCGCATCCCGCGCAGGCCCAGGTAGCCGCGGGTCTCCAGGGTCAGGCCCAGTTCCAGCCCGACGTCCAGCGCCCACTCCTGCTCGGCGGTCAGGTGGTCCACCCGGGCCTCCGTGCCGTCCGGCACCCGGGCGAGTGCCTCGCGCAGCAACCGGACGGCGATCCGCTTCGAGGACGCCGCCAGCAGCCTGATCTCGCCGCCGTCCCGGTAGCAGTAGCCGCTGCCCGCCAGCGCGTCCGCGACCAGCAGCTCCTCGCAGTGCGCCAGCATCAGCTCGTGGTCCGGGCCGTGCGCGGCGCCGCGCAGCCGCCGGTCCACCGAATCCAGCAGGTGCCGGTGCGAGGCGTTGCCCGGGTGCACCGGGATGTCCCCGGGATCGAGCAGCCCGGCCCGGTCCACCTTGCCGGTCAGCCGCATCGCCGGGTGCAGGGTGAACCCCGCCAGCCGGTAGCGGCGGGCGGCCGCCGGGGACGGCGGGGCGCAGAGCATCCCGCGCAGGCAGCCCCGCCCGTACGCGGCGGCCCGCTCCAGCAGCAGCCGGCCCACCCCCCGGCCCTGTGCCCCCGGCACCACCGCGAAGAGGGCCAGCACCCACACCCCCTCGCGGCGCAGCGACAGCACCGTGCCGATCGGCTCGCCGCCGATCTCTGCCAGCCAGCAGCCCTGCGGGTCGGTGCGGACGAGATGTCTGGTCCGGGCCAGCGGCAGGACCGGGGAGCGGGTCCGGTCACCGGCCCCGGGGGAGTCGGGCAGCGAGGCGGCGGCGGCGCGGGCGATGTGCTGGACGACCTCCGCGTCGGCGGCGGTGTCCTGGACCAGGCGCAGGATCATGGCGTCCATCCTGGCGGCCCGGGTGTCGCCGCGGGGCCGGTTCGCCGGGATCGGACCGTTCGGGCGGTGACCGTTCGCCCCGCCGGTGTGCGAGCATGGGGAGCGTAGGGGAGCGGCTGGCACACCCGGCCCACGGAAACCCCGCCGCCACGAACCAGTCGAAGACGTTCGCCGTCCGGGAAATGAATCCGGGCGGTTGTCGGTTGGTACTGGCGGCAGACCGTCGTCAAGACCGGGAGAAAGCAGATGACCGTCCAGGACGAGACCACCGTAGAGAGTGGCATCCTCCTCACCGACGCCGCCGCGGGCAAGGTCAAGGCCCTGCTGGAGCAGGAAGGCCGCGAGGACCTCGCACTTCGGGTCGCCGTCCAGCCCGGTGGCTGCTCCGGCCTGCGTTACCAGCTGTTCTTCGACGAGCGCTCGCTCGACGGCGACGTCCTCAAGGACTTCGACGGTGTCAAGGTCGTCACCGACCGGATGAGCGCCCCGTACCTGGGCGGCGCCACCGTCGACTTCGTCGACACCATCGAGAAGCAGGGCTTCACGATCGACAACCCGAACGCCACGGGCTCCTGCGCCTGCGGCGACTCGTTCAACTAGTCGTCCGAATTCGTTCGGTCGATGATCTGAACGAAGGCGGCCCCGGGACTCCCGGGGCCGCCTTCGTCGTGTCTGCGGGAACGTTTCCGCAGAGGGTGCGCGGGGTCTTCCGCTACGGGGTGCCGGCGATCTCCGGTCCGACCGGCTCCGCCCCGACGTGCGGGTCGGCCTCCAGCGGCACCTCACGGCCGGTCGCCAGGTCCGTCACCGTGCGGCCCTGCAGGGGCTGCTTCAGGTCGGAGACCACCGTCTGCCGCTTGGCCAGATCGGCGCAGGCCTGCCCGGCCGGGACCGGGGCCGCGACGGTCACCCGGATGTCGACCCGGCCCGGGTGCGACTCGTCGGCCTTGAGCGCGTACCGCTGGCAGATCCCGCCGTAGAACCAGACCGTCAGCCTGTTGCCGTCCACCCGGTAGGTGATCGCCGGGTGCACCTGCGAGCCGTTGGGCGGCGGCTCGCCGACCGCGATGCCGTTGCCGCCGGGGGGAGTCTGCGCCGGGGTCGGCGTCAGCGCCGGTGCCGGGGTGGTGGTGGCCGGTGGCGGACTGGCCGGCCGCGGATCGGGGGTGGTCGCCGTGGGATCGGCCGGCGGGGTGGTCACCGGCGCCGGGGCCGACGGGGAAGCCGGGGCCGACCCGGGCGCCGACGGGGTCTCGGCGGTGCCCGCCGCGGGAGGGGCGGGCGCGCTCGCCGAGGGCGCCGCGGTACCGGAGGCCGCCGCGTCCGAACCCGACTTCGCTCCGTCGCCGCACCCGGCCAGCACCGTCGCCGCCGCCAGTACCAGACCCGCCAGTGTCACCGCGCGTGCCCGGCCGGAACGCCGGGGCATCGTCTCCAGATCCATCTGTACTTCCTCCCGAGGGCTCAGCGGCGCGCCTCCGGGGCCGCACCGCGCCGATGTGACGTGCGCCGGACGAATCCGGTTCCCGTCCGAGCCCGGCGGGTGCTCCGGCAGGGGCCTACAGCCCGTACTCGGGCATCCCCGCGACCAGCCGCTGGGTCCGCGAGGGGACCCTGAGCGCCGCCCGGGCGGGTGCGGCGTCCTGCGGACCGGTCGCCAGCAGCGGCCAGAACCGCCTCAGTCGCCGCGAGGAGTCCACCAGCGCGTCCAGCGAGTCGCCGTCCGCGTCGCCGAGCAGGGCGGGCGGGACCCGCAGCGGGTGGTGACTGGGCATCATCGGCCATCACTTCCGATCCACCGGTGCCGTGACGGGGGTGCCACGGGCCTGGGCGGGGCCGGGAACGGCCCCCTGTCTGCGACCCTAGGCCGGTCGTCCGGCCCCCACCAGAGCTACCGGTTGGTAGTACACCGTAGGGGGCGGAGGGTGCCGCCGAAGGCGTTCTTGCTGGCTCCCGCCCCCTGCCGGGTACCGTGAGTGGGTTCACCCACCGCCCTTCCACGGCCCTGCCGCCCTTCTGAGGAGACCCCGTGCGTATCGCCGTCGCCGGCTCGATCGCGACCGACCACCTGATGACCTTCCCGGGCCGGTTCGCCGACCAGCTCGTCGCCGAGCAGCTGCACACCGTGTCGCTGTCCTTCCTGGTCGACACCCTGGACATCCGCCGCGGCGGTGTCGCGCCCAACATCGCGTTCGGGATGGGCGTCCTGGGCCTGCGCCCGGTCCTGGTCGGCGCGGCCGGCGCGGACTTCGCGGAGTACCGCAGCTGGCTGGAGCGCAACAACGTGGACTGCCGGTCCGTCCACATCTCCGAGACCCGGCACACCGCGCGCTTCATGTGCACCACGGACGAGGACCACAACCAGATCGCGTCGTTCTACACCGGCGCCATGGCGGAGGCCCGCAACATCGAGCTCAAGCCGATCGCCGACCGGGTCGGCGGCCTGGACCTGGTCCTGATCGGCGCGGACGACCCGCAGGCGATGGTCCGCCACACCCAGGAGTGCCGCACCCGCGGCTACGCCTTCGCGGCCGACCCCTCCCAGCAGCTGGCCCGCCTCGACGGCCACGACATCCGCCAGATCGTCGACGGCGCCGCGTACCTCTTCACCAACGAGTACGAGGCCGCGCTGATCGAGACCAAGACCGGCTGGGACGCCGACGAGATCCTCGGCCGGGTCGGCACCCGGATCACCACCCTCGGCAGCAAGGGCGTCCGGATCGACCGCAAGGGCGAGACCCCGATCGTGGTCGGCTGCGCGCCCGAGAACAGCAAGACCGACCCGACCGGCGTCGGCGACGCCTTCCGGGCCGGTTTCCTGGCCGGCCTCTCCTGGGGGCTGGAGCTGGAGCGCGCCGCCCAGCTCGGCTGCATGCTCGCCACCCTGGTCATCGAGACCGTCGGCACCCAGGAGTACGAGCTGCGCCCGACCGCGTTCCTGGAGCGCTTCGAGGGCGCCTACGGCGCCGAGGCGGCCGCCGACGTCCGGGCGCACCTGGTCAAGTAGTCCGCCGCACCAGGTAGGCCACGCCCCGGTCGCCGCCGTACTCGGCGGCCGGGGCCTCGCCCAGGTACTCCTGCCCGCGCATCCCGCACCAGGCGGGTACGTCCAGCCGGGCCGCCTCGTCGTCCGCCAGCACCGCGACCGTCCCGCCCAGGGGGACTCCGCCGATCCGCCTGGCCAGCTCGATGACGGGCAGCGGGCAGCGCTTGCCGAGGGCGTCGAGGACGGTCGTCCCCCCGGCCGCGTGCGGATCCCCGCCCGCGTCCGGCTCCCCGGCCGGACCCGAGGGCCCGGACTCCGGCGCGCGCTCCGGGGGCAGCGTCAGGTCCAGCCCCAGCGGGGCGCGGACACCGGCCACCAGCCCGGGCAGCACGGTCAGGAAGCGCTCGACGTCCGCCTCCGCCGCGCCGAACGGCAGCGAGACCCGGACGTTCCCCTCGGTGAGGACGCCCATGGCGGCCAGGACGTGGCTGGGGGTCAGCGTGGACGAACTGCAGGAGGAGCCGGAGGAGACCGCGAACCCGGCCCGGTCCAGCTCGGTCAGCAGCACCTCGCCGTCCACGTACAGACAGGAGAAGGTGACGACGTGCGGCAGCCGCCGCACCGGGTCGCCCACCACCTCCACCTCGGGCACCAGCTGCGGCACCCGGGTCCGGATCCGTTCGACCAGCGCGTGCAGGCGGGCGTTCTCCCGGTCCGCCTCGGCCCGTACCGCGCGCAGGGAGGCCGCCGCGGCCACGATCGCCGGCACGTTGACGTACCCCGGGACCCTGCCGCCCTCGCGCTCGTCGGCGGGCAGCGGCGAGGAGTACCGGACGCCCTTGCGCACCGCGAGCACCCCGACCCCGGCAGGTCCGCCCCACTTGTGCGCGGAGGCGGCCAGCAGCGACCAGCCGCCCGGCACGTCCACCCGCCCGGCGCTCTGCGCGGCGTCCACCAGCAGCGGCACGTCCCCGCACACCTCGGCCACCTCGGCGACCGGCTGGACGGTGCCGACCTCGTGGTTGGCGGACTGCAGCACGGCGAGCGCGGTGTCCGGCCGCAGCGCCGCCGCGAACCCCCCGGGGGCGGCCCGGCCGTACCGGTCCACCGGGACGACCGAGACCTCGCCACCGGCGGCCTCGTGCCGTTCCGCGGCGTGCAGCACGCCGGAGTGCTCGACGGCCGAGTGCACCAGGTGTCCGCCGCGGCGCCGGTTCCCGGCCAGGGCGCCCAGCACACCGAGGTGCACCGCCTGGGTCCCGCTCGCGGTGAAGGCGATCTCGTCGGCCCGGCAGCCGAGGACCCCGGCCACCGTCTCGCGGGCGGCGTCCAGGAGCATCCGGGCCTGCCGCCCGGACCGGTAGAGCCGGGCGGGGTCGGCCCACCCCTCGTCCAGGGCGGCGGTCAGCGCCTGCCGCGCGACGGGGTGGAGCGGTGCGGTGGAGGCCACGTCGAAGTACACGGTCACATTTAACGACACTCCCGGGTGTATTCCGGCGTGCCCCGGGTGCTTACCGACCGTCAGTCGATCACCCCGAATGTCCGAATAGTCCACGTCCGACGGACTGTCACGTACGTCGTCCGAGGTCATCCCCCGATCGGGCGTACGGACCCCTAATGCCTAGGATGACCTGCGGCGCAGCCCCTGCCGGGCCTGATCGGGTGTCCGGGCGGCGCGTTACCGGGACCTGCCCGTCAGCAGCGCATAAGGCTGGAGTAGGGTTTGGCCCGCATAAGCATTCAAACCGTGCCCGTGGTCGGGTCGCCGGGAGGCAGCAACCTCTCCGGGGCGACGCGAAGGCGGGCGAGACTTCGGGAAGGCGCTACGTGAGTCCCAACGGCTCCGACCGCTCGCCGCGGCGCACGATGCGGCGGAAGCTGCCTCAGGCGCTGGCACTGGGCCTCGTCATCGCGACCGCCACCGGCTGCTCGGCCAACGACCTCCCCAGGCTTGGCCTCCCGAGTCCCGTCACCGAGGAAGGGCCCCTGGTCCTCCACATGTGGCAGGGCTCCTGGATCGCGGCGCTGGTGGTCGGCGTACTGATGTGGGGTCTGATCATCTGGAGCGTGATCTTCCACCGGCGCAGCCGCACCGGCGTGCAGGTCCCTCCGCAGACCCGGTACAACGTGCCCATCGAGGCGCTCTACACCGCGGTCCCCATCATCATCGTGTCGGTCCTCTTCTACTTCGTCGCCCGCGACGAGTCGAAGCTGATCGCCGTCTCCGAGAAGCCGCAGCACACCGTCAACGTGGTGGGCTTCCAGTGGAGCTGGGCGTTCAACTACGAGAACACCGAGAACCCCGACCCGGCCAACCAGGACGCGGCGTACGACGTGGGCACCCCGCAGGCGGCGCCGACCCTGTACCTGCCGGTCAACGAGACGGTGCAGTTCCGCCTCACCTCTCGTGACGTCATCCACGACTTCTGGCCCATCAACTTCCTGATGAAGATGGACGTCGTGCCGGGCGTGGTGAACAAGTTCGAGGTCACCCCGACCGTCAAGGGTGAATACATGGGCAAGTGCGCCGAGCTCTGCGGCGTCGACCACTCGCGCATGCTGTTCAACGTGAAGGTCGTCGACCGTGCCGAGTACGACCTTCACCTGAAGGAGCTCCGGGCCAAGGGGCAGACCGGCGCGGTGCCCTCCGGCATCACGACCATGGGAAGTGAAGAGAAGTGACCATCCTCAACGAGCCCGCCGCGGCCGGCGGGGGCGCCGGGGCCGTCACGGTCGGGGCGCAGCGGACCCGGAAGCCGGGTTCCACCATCATCAAGTGGCTGACCACCACTGACCACAAGACGATCGGCACCCTCTACCTGGGCACGTCGTTCGCCTTCTTCCTGATCGGTGGCGTCCTCGCCCTGGTCATGCGCGCCGAGCTCGCTCGTCCCGGGACCCAGATCCTGTCGAACGAGCAGTTCAACCAGGCGTTCACCATGCACGGCACGGTCATGCTGCTGATGTTCGCGACGCCGCTCTTCGCCGGCTTCGCGAACTGGATCATGCCGCTCCAGATCGGTGCCCCGGACGTCGCGTTCCCGCGTCTGAACATGTTCGCCTACTGGCTGTACCTGTTCGGCTCGCTGATCGCCGTCGCCGGCTTCATCACCCCGCAGGGCGCCGCCGACTTCGGCTGGTTCGCCTACGCGCCGCTGTCGGACGCGGTCCGCTCGCCGGGCATCGGCGCCGACATGTGGATCATGGGTCTGGCCTTCTCCGGCTTCGGCACGATCCTCGGTGCGGTCAACTTCATCACCACGATCATCTGCATGCGCGCGCCCGGCATGACGATGTTCCGGATGTCGATCTTCGTCTGGAACGTCCTGCTGACCGCCGTGCTGGTCCTGCTGGCCTTCCCGGTGCTGGCCGCCGCGCTGTTCGCCCTGGAGGCGGACCGCAAGTTCGGGGCCCACGTCTTCGACCCGGCGAACGGCGGGGCGCTGCTCTGGCAGCACCTGTTCTGGTTCTTCGGTCACCCCGAGGTGTACATCATCGCGCTGCCGTTCTTCGGCATCGTGTCCGAGGTCATCCCGGTCTTCAGCCGCAAGCCGATGTTCGGCTACTCCGGCCTGATCGCGGCCACCATCGCGATCGCCGGTCTGTCCGTGACGGTGTGGGCCCACCACATGTACGTCACCGGCCAAGTGCTTCTGCCGTTCTTCTCGTTCATGACCTTCCTGATCGCGGTCCCGACCGGTGTGAAGTTCTTCAACTGGGTCGGCACCATGTGGAAGGGCTCGCTGAGCTTCGAGACCCCGATGCTCTGGACGGTCGGCTTCCTGGTGACCTTCCTCTTCGGTGGTCTGACCGGTGTCCTGCTGGCCTCCCCGCCGATCGACTTCCACGTCTCGGACTCGTACTTCGTCGTCGCCCACTTCCACTACGTGGTCTTCGGCACCGTCGTCTTCGCGATGTTCGCCGGCTTCCACTTCTGGTGGCCGAAGATGACCGGCAAGATGCTGGACGAGCGCCTCGGCAAGATCACCTTCTGGACGCTGTTCATCGGCTTCCACACCACCTTCCTGGTGCAGCACTGGCTCGGCGCGGAGGGCATGCCCCGCCGCTACGCCGACTACCTGGCGGCCGACGGGTTCACCACCCTGAACACCGTGTCGACCATCGGCTCCTTCCTGCTCGGCCTGTCGATCCTGCCGTTCCTCTACAACGTCTGGAAGACCGCCAAGTACGGGGAGAAGATCGAGGTCGACGACCCGTGGGGCTACGGCCGTTCGCTGGAGTGGGCGACCTCCTGCCCGCCGCCGCGGCACAACTTCCTCACGCTGCCCCGGATCCGCTCGGAATCCCCGGCCTTCGACCTCCACCACCCGGAGATCGCGGCGCTGGACTACCTCGAGAACCACGGTGAGCCGGCCAAGCACCTCGCCGGTGTGACCCCGGCGAAGTACGACGCCCCGCAGCTGGGCAAGGGCAAGAAGGGTGGGGACGCCTGATGAAGGAACAGGGCAAGATCTTCCTGGGCCTGGCGGTCTTCGTGCTGGCCATGGCCATCACCTACGGGCTGTGGACCAACAGCTCGGACACCGGCATCGAGGCGGCGGGCACCACCGCGCTGTTCCTCGCCTTCGCCCTCTGCGCCTTCATCGGGTACTACCTCGCCTTCACCGCCCGCCGGGTGGACAGCGGCGCGGGTGACAACCCCGAGGCCGAGGTCGCGGACGACTCCGGCGAGCTGGGCTTCTTCGCCCCGCACAGCTGGCAGCCGCTCTCGCTGGCGATCGGTGGCGCACTGGCCTTCCTCGGTGTGATCTTCGGCTGGTGGCTGCTGTACTGGTCGATCCCGGTGATCCTGATCGGCCTCTTCGGCTGGGTCTTCGAGTTCTACCGCGGCGAGAACCAGAACCAGTAGGTCCCCGCCACTCGCACAGGGCCGGGCATCCCGCACGGGATGCCCGGCCCCGTTGCGTCCCCGGAGTGACGGGCTCACCCTCCCGGCGCAACGGCGCGCCGCCCGGATGTCGCTCGGCCGGACCGGTTCCTACGATCTGATCAATCGTGCGAACCCCCGGAGGCGGTCATGGCCGACAGGCGCGGAATCGCGGGTATCGGCGGCATCTCGCTGGCCCTGGCAGTGCTGGCCCCGCTGGCCGGCTGCACGTCCGGAAGCGGCGACGACCTCGCCGGGACCGTCCGTACGGTCGACGCCGCGCGGCTGGTCCATCTCTCGGCGACCGAGCAGGTGGACCCGTCCCAGCCGGTCACCGTCACCGCCGAGCAGGGCAGCCGGCTCACCGACGTCACGGTGGTCGGCCCGGACGGCCGGGTGGTCGCCGGGCGGCTCTCCGAGGACCAGCGCAGCTGGCAGACCACCGGGCGGCTCAAGGCCGCCACCACGTACACCGTCCGGATCGCCGCCGACGACGGCAAGGGCGGCCGCGGTGAGACCACCGCGGGGTTCGCCACCGTCGCCGCCCAGCGGCTGCTGGCCGCCAAGCTCGGTCCGGACTCCTCCGGCAGCGGCGTCTACGGGGTGGGCCAGCCGCTCACCGTCCAGCTCTCCGAGGCGGTGAAGGACCCGCAGGCCCGCCAGGAGGTGGAGCGGGCCCTCACCGTCACCTCGCAGCCGGCCGTCACCGGCGGCTGGTACTGGGTGGACGACAGGAACCTGCACTTCCGCCCGGAGCAGTACTGGCCGACCGGCACCACCGTCAGCCTCGCCTTCGAGGGCACCGGCAGCCGGATCGCGGACGGCCTGTACGGCGGCGACCGGGCCGCCCTGGCGCTGCGGATCGGCGAACGGGTCGAGACCGTGGTGGACGCGGCGGCCCACGAACTCACCCTGAAGCGTGACGGCCAGGTGGTCCGGACGATCCCGGTCACCACCGGTAAGCCGGGGTTCGACACCCGCAACGGCGTCAAGGTGGTGCTCGGCCAGGAGCGCAAGGTCCGGATGAGCGGCGAGACGATCGGGATAGCGGCCGGCAGCGAGGAGTCGTACGACCTCGACGTCGAGTGGGCGACCCGGGTCACCTGGAGCGGCGAGTACGTGCACGCGGCGCCCTGGTCGGTGGGCGCTCAGGGGGTCGAGAACGTCAGCCACGGCTGCACCGGCATGAGCACCGAGAACGCCCGCTGGTTCTACCAGAACACCAGGGTGGGGGACCTGGTGACGGTGGTGAACAGCCGCGGCAAGGGCATGGAGTCGTTCGGCAACGGCTTCGGGGACTGGAACATCGCCTGGACGGACTGGGTCGGGCACAGCGCCCTCGGGCAGCCCGTCAGCACCACCGCGCCGGTCACCCGGGCCCCCGCCACCGGGATGATCGCCCCGCAGCTCTGAGGGGCCCGCCGGGGCCCTCCTCAGCCCTCGCCCGCCCCGTCGCGGTAGGCCAGCCGGAGCGCGGTGTCCACGGCCCCCAGGGCGTCCGGCAGTGGCAGCCCGAGCCGCCTGACCCGCTCGGCGTACTCGGCGGCCGCCGCGGCGGCCAGCCGGTGCGAGGCGTCGCCGACCGCGGCGATCAGGGTGCCGCGCCGGCCGTGGGTCTCCACCACGCCGTCCGCCTCCAGCTCCCGGTAGGCGCGGGCGACCGTCCCGGCGGCCAGCCCCAGCTCCTCGGCCAGCGCCCGGACGGTGGGCAGCCGCAGCCCGGTCGCCAGCTCGCCGCTGCGGGCCTGCCCGGAGATCTGGGCGCGGATCTGCTCGTACGGGGGAGTGGTGGAGGCCGGGTCGACGGACAGCTGCACGGAAGGGCTCCTGAGGTTCGGGCGGGTCGGGATCGGTCGGGTCGGGGCGGAACAGCCCGAGGGCCGCCGACCAGATGAACTCTGGTCAGCGGCCCTCGGGGGTGACGCGGGGTGCGTACGGGATCAGTGGTGGCCGTGGCCGCTGGTGATCTCGTGGTGCTCCTCGGCGGTGGGCTTGGAGATCTGGCTGCCCTCGCCGTAGAAGCCGCGGGAGAGCTTCGCCCGGGTCCGGGTGATGACGTTGGCCTTGCGGGCCACGCCGTTCTCGTCCGTCGCGGCCGGCAGCTCGAACGGCTGCTGCTGCTCGTGCGCGGTGAGCGTGTGCAGCTCCTTCTGCGGCAGCTGGGCGTGCACCTCGATGAACTCGCCGTGCGGCAGGCGCTTGATGACGCCGGTCTCGCGGCCGTGCAGCACCTTCTCCTTGTCACGGCGCTGGAGGCCGAGGCACCAGCGCTTGGTGATGATGAAGACGAGCACCGGGATCACGAACATGCCCACGCGGACGAAGTACGTGACCGAGTTGATCGACAGGTGCAGGTGGGTGGCGAACAGGTCGTTGCCACCGGCCATCAGCAGGATCAGGTAGAGGCTGATCCAGGCGGCGCCCAGACCGGTGCGGACCGGTGCGTTGCGCGGGCGGTCCAGGATGTGGTGCTCGCGCTTGTCGCCGGTGATCCAGCCCTCGATGAAGGGGTAGACCGCGATCGCGGCCAGCACCATCGGGAAGATCGCCAGCGGCACCATGACACCCAGGTTCAGGGTGTGGCCCCAGAGGCTGATCTCCCAGCCCGGCATGATGCGGATCAGGCCCTCGGAGAAGCCCATGTACCAGTCGGGCTGGGCGTCGGTCGACACCTGGTCCGGCCGGTACGGGCCGTACGCCCAGATCGGGTTGATCGTGGCGATCGCCGAGATGACGGAGATGAGACCGAACACCAGGAAGAAGAAGCCGCCGGCCTTGGCCATGTAGACCGGCATCAGCGGCATGCCGACGACGTTCTTCTCGGTCTTGCCGGGGCCCGCCCACTGGGTGTGCTTGTGGTAGAAGACCAGGATCAGGTGGGCGACGAGCAGGCCCAGCATGATGCCCGGGATCAGCAGCACGTGGATGGTGAAGAAGCGCGGCACGATGTCGTGGCCGGGGAACTCGCCCCCGAACAGGAACATCTGGATGTAGGTGCCGACCAGCGGGACGGCGAGGATCGCGCCTTCCATGAAGCGGATGCCGGTGCCCGAGAGCAGGTCGTCCGGCAGCGAGTAGCCGAAGAAGCCGTCGAACATGCCCAGGACGAGCAGCAGGAAGCCGAAGACCCAGTTGATCTCGCGGGGCTTGCGGAACGCGCCGGTGAAGAAGACGCGCATCATGTGCACGAGCATCGCCGCGACGAAGACCAGGGCGGCCCAGTGGTGGATCTGGCGGACCAGCAGACCGCCGCGCACCTCGAAGCTGATGTCGACCGTCGACGCGTACGCCTCGGACATCGGGATGCCCTTGAGCGGGACGTACACGCCGTCGTAGATCACCTCGCCCATGGAGGGCTTGAAGAACAGCGTCAGGTAGACGCCGGTCAGGATGATGATCACGAAGGTGTAGAGGCAGATCTCACCGAGCATGAAGGACCAGTGGTCCGGGAAGATCTTGCGCAGGTTGGCCCGGGCGAGGGAGTAGATCCCCAGCCGGCCGTCCGTCCAGTCCGCCGCCTGCTCCCACTTGTTGGCGGGCTTGGCGCGCGTGCTGGCGGGCTTGGTGGCACCGGAAGTGGTGCGGCTCGCGCTACTCATCGAGCACGCTCCCAGTAGCTCGGGCCGACGGGCTCGTCGAAGTCGCCGGTGGCGACCAGGAAGCCCTTCTCGTCAGTGGTGATCTTCAGCTGCGGCAGCGGGTGGCCGGCCGGGCCGAAGATGACGCGCGCGCCGTCCGCCAGGTCGAAGGTCGACTGGTGGCAGGGGCAGAGCGCGTGGTGGGTCTGCTGCTCGTAGAGGCTGATCGGGCAGCCGACGTGGGTGCAGATCTTGGAGTAGGCGAGGATGCCCTCGAAACCCAGCTCCTTCGACTGCTCGTCCTTGATGTCCGCCGGCGCGATGCGCACCAGCATCAGGGCGTCCTTGGCGATGCGCTGCTGGAAGTCCTCGTCGTGGGTGTGCAGACCCTCGGGCATCGCGAAGGTCAGCGACCCGACCACGATGTCCTCCGCCGTCATCGGCAGGTTGGTGTTCATGTTGATGAGCGCCAGGGGCTTGGCCGGGGTGGCCTCCAGCCAGCCGGTGTGCTCCAGCTTGTCCTCGGGCAGCGGGCCCAGGTCGCGCAGCAGCACCACACCGGAGAGCGGCACCAGGGCCATCGAACCGATGAGGGTGTTGCGGATCATCTTGCGGCGGCCGAAGCCGGACTCCGCGGCGCCCGTCCGGAACTGCTCGATGACGTCGTTGCGGACCTCGTCGTCGGCCTCGATCGGGTGACGCTCGGCCGGCAGCTCGACGTCCGACATCAGGGTGCGGGCCCAGTGGACCGCGCCCGCGCCGATCAGGAACAGAGCCACGCCCAGGGTCATGCCCAGGGCGAAGTTCAGCGCGCTGACGTGTCCGAGCGGCCAGACGTAGACGATCTTGTCCTTGTCGATGGCCACGTAGGAGGCGATGAAGGCGACGGTGGCGATCATCGAGACCACGAACATCAGCGACACCTGGCGCTCGGCCCGCTTGGCGGCCCGCTCGTCGATGTCGGTGCGGCGCGGTTGGTGCTCCGGCAGACCCGGGTCGGCGAACGGATCGCCGTGGGTGGCCACCTCGTGGTGCCCGGCGGAGCCGTGGGACTCCGGGAGCTTCTCTTCTGACATGTCGTGGCTCATGACTTCTTGGCCTTGGTGGTGTGGGCGGCGACCCAGATCGCGACCGCGATGAGCGCTCCGAGCCCGAAGATCCAGCCGAACAGGCCCTCGGTCACCGGACCGAGGCTGCCGAGCGTGAGACCGCCGGGGTTGGGCTCATCGTTGGTGGTGTGGCGGACGAAGGCCACGATCTGCTTCTTCTGCTCCTCGGGCATGGTGCCGTCCGGGAACGACGGCATGTTCTGCGGGCCGGTCTGCATGGCCTCGTAGATGTGCTTCGCGTCCACGCCCTCCAGCGACGGGGCGTACTTGCCCTGGGTCAGGGCACCGCCCTGACCGGCGAAGTTGTGGCACTGGGCGCAGTTGGTGCGGAACAGCTCGCCGCCCTTGGAGAGGTCCTCGGGGTTGGTCGAGGTGTACTGCTCCTCGGTCGGCGTCACCGGGCCGGGGCCGAGCGAGGCCACGAAGGCGGCCATCTGGTCGATCTCGGCCTGCGAGTAGATGTTCTTCTTGGCCGGCACCTGGGCGCCGGGCTGCTGGGCCGGCATGCGGCCGGTACCGACCTGGAAGTCGACCGCGGCGGAGCCGACGCCGACCAGGCTGGGACCGTCGCTCGAACCCTGGCCGTTCAGGCCGTGGCAGGAGGAGCAGCCCACGGCGAAGAGCTTCTTGCCCTCATCGATCGCGAGCGACTGCGCGGCGACGTCGGCCTGCGCCTTGTCGGCGGGCGCGAACGCGGCGTACAGCCCCCCGGTTGCCGCCAGGGCGAGAAGTAGGACGACCAGCGCCGCCAGTGGGTGGCGCCGTCGTGCGGAGAGCTTTTTCACGGAATAACCCCGGTGTCAGGATCTGGTCGACTGGTGGGTGCACCCGGCGGCCGGTCTGGCCGGCACGAGGCTGCCTGTCTAGGGCTGCGCGCGCGGTCGGTCGGTGGGAGCGTCGCCCACCGGCGAAATCGGGCCGTCACCCAGAAGGGCGGGACCCGGAGCCGGTGGCCAGCGACCTGATCAGCTGGTTACTTGATCAGGTAGATGGTCGCGAACAGGGCGATCCACACGACATCGACGAAGTGCCAGTAGTACGACACCACGATCGCGGCGGTGGCCTGCTCGTGCGTGAAGCGCTTGGCTGCGTACGTCCGTCCCAGGACCAGCAGGAAGGCGATCAGACCACCCGTCACATGCAGACCGTGGAAGCCGGTGGTCAGGTAGAACACCGTGCCGTACGGGTCGGAGGACAGCGAGAGACCGTCCTTCTTGACCAGCTCGGTGTACTCGAAGATCTGGCCGCCGATGAAGATCGCGCCCATCACGAAGGTGATGATGAACCACGAGCGGAGCTTCTTCACGTCCCCGCGCTCGGCGGCGAAGACGCCGAGCTGGCAGGTGAGCGAGGAGAGCACCAGGATCGTGGTGTTGACCGAGGAGAAAGGCACGTTGAGGGCGTGCGCCTTCTCGGTCCAGTACTCGGCTCCCTTCACGGAGCGGAGCGTGAAGTACATCGCGAAGAGGGCCGCGAAGAACATCAACTCGGAACTGAGCCAGACGATCGTTCCGACGCTGACCATGTTCGGCCGGTTGACCGATCCGTGCGCGTGCCCGGTTTCTACTGCTGTTGCTGTCGCCACGACGGACATTATGTCGGTCCCTTATTCCGTCTTCACGTCGGGGGGTGTCCCTCGGAGTGTCCGGTGCGTGCGGTATGCCCCCCTGGTGGCCGACGGGCCGTCCGGACCGCCGCTGAGCAGCGGCGTGTCCCTTTTCTGACGGTTCTTCGAAGGCCCCTTCGACCCTGTTGCCCGCGTGTCGCACCACCCTTTCGGGGCCCTCCGGTAGTAAGGGGAGAAGCTCCCCGTCCGCCGTACGGGTGGACTGAGGGGGTGAGGGTGACGCGCTGTCCTCCGGCCGGACCAGTCGTGGGCGCGGCGGCTTGAGAAGGATCGCGCGGGAGTGGCTCGGCGGCCGGTGATCGGGAGTAGCATCCGGGGAGAGGCGAACGTGGTCCGGATCACACGTGAGGGAGCAGGGCCCATGGCGTACACGACAGACGAGACGCTGACCGTTCTCGTCTACAGCCACGACCGCACCACCCGCGAGCAGGTGCGCACGGCACTCGGCAGCCGGGTGGCCGAGGATCTGCCGGAGCTGTCCTACCTGGAGTGCGCGACCACCCCCGCGGTGCTCAAGGCGCTGGAGAAGGGCGGCGTGGACCTCTGTGTGCTGGACGGGGAGGCGGTTCCGGCCGGCGGGCTCGGACTCGCCCGGCAGCTGAAGGACGAGATCTACGGGTGCCCGCCGCTGCTGGTGCTGATCGGCCGGCCGCAGGACTCCTGGCTCGCCGCCTGGAGCCGGGCCGACGCGGCGATCTCCCAGCCGGTGGACCCGGTGGCGCTGGCCGGGGCCGCGGGCACGCTGCTCCGGGCGCGGCTGGCCAAGCGGACGCCGGCCGCCCGCTAGCGGGCGCGCGGAGGTCGCAGGCCCCCCGGGACCGGGGGCGGCCGGGCCGTGCCTCCCGGGAGGGGCGTTCCGGACGGGGAGTCCGGGGCCTCGCGTCTCACTACGGGAGAAGAAGGGTGAACGGCGGAGCCCCGGTGCCCCGCCGCTCGATAGGCTGACTCCGTCCCTACGGTCCATCCCCGTACACCGGGGAGCGAGAGCTGGAGTCAGCCATGGTGAACGCGCACCCTGCGAACGGCGGTAGCGACCCCGCGCAGGTGGTCCGCACCTGGCCGGACATCCTGACGGTGCTGCTGCGCGGGGAGGACCTCGACCGCTCGGCCACCGCCTGGGCGATGGACCGGATCATGAGCGGCGAGGCGTCCCCGGTCCAGGTCGCCGGGTTCATGGTGGCGCTGCGGGCCAAGGGCGAGACGGTCGACGAGATCTCCGGACTGGTCGACTCGATGTACGCGCACGCCGAGCCGCTGTCCGTCCCCGGCCCGGCGGTGGACATCGTCGGTACCGGCGGCGACCGGGCGAAGACCGTCAACATCTCCACCATGTCGGCGATCGTCGCGGCGGCGGCGGGCGCCAAGGTGGTCAAGCACGGCAACCGGGCCGCCTCCTCGTCGAGCGGGTCCTCGGACGTGCTGGAGAAGCTCGGGATCCGGCTGGACCTGGCGCCGAGCCGGGTCGCCGAGGTGGCCGAGGAGGTCGGGCTGACGTTCTGCTTCGCGGCCACCTTCCACCCGTCGATGCGGCACGCCGCCCCGGCCCGCCGCGACCTCGGGGTGCCCACCGCGTTCAACATCCTCGGGCCGCTCACCAACCCGGCGCGGGTGACCGCGCACGCGATCGGCTGCTTCGACACCCGGCTCGCTGAGCTGATCGCCGGCGTGCTGGCGCGGCGCGGCTCCACCGCACTGGTCTTCCGCGGCGACGACGGCCTCGACGAGCTGACCATCACCACCACCTCGCGGGTCTGGATCGTCCGCGACGGCGCCGTGACCGAGACCGTCCTCGACCCGCGCGACGTCGGGATCGAGCCGGTCGGCATCGAGGCGCTGCGCGGGGCGGACCCGGCGTACAACGCGGACGTCGCGCGCCGGCTCCTGGCCGGGGAGCACGGGCCGGTCCGGGACGCCGTCGTGCTGAACTCGGCGGCGGCACTGGTGGCACTCGACCTGACCGACGCGCCGCTGTCGGAGCAGCTGGCGGCCGGTATGGAGCGGACCGCGGCGGCGATCGACTCGGGCGCCGCCCGGGACCTGCTGAAGCACTGGTCGGAGGCCACCGCGCGGGTCTGATGCGGCGACAGGGGCCGGCGGGGCGTCTCCCGCCGGCCTTTCGCGTTCCCGGCCGCGACCCGGGCCGGCCGGGCCGCAGCCCGGTCCGCCGACCGCTGCCCGGACGGCCGTCCGGGATGTGGACCCGTGTTTGACCACGGGACGGACGCGACCTAGAGTCTTCGCCAGGTCATGAGTGACAGCATCAAGCCCCAGCTGGCTGTCCGGCAACCCTCCGTCCGTGGCGGGGTGCCCTGGGTGAGGACCGGGTCATGCGGCAATCCGTCCGCGTGACAAGCGCGGACGCCGGACGAGGTGTACTCCCGGGGTCCAGGCCCGTAGAAGGAGTGCATCCCCATGTCCCTTTCCTCCCAGTTCCCGGCCGCCGTCCTCGACCAGACCGACGCCGCGCAGCCGCTCCTCGCCGTCCTCGGCCACGACGTCCAGGTCCCGCTCGCCACCGGTGAGAAGGTCGGCTACGCGGCGCTCGACTACGCCGCCAGCTCCCCGGCGCTCCAGCGGGTCTGGGACGACGTCGCCGCCTACGCCCCGTACTACGGCAGCGTGCACCGCGGCGCCGGGTACCTCTCGCAGCTCTCCACCGACCTGTTCGAGCAGAGCCGCCGCACCGTCACCGAGTTCCTGGACCTGCGCGAGGGCGACCAGGTGGTCTTCACCCGCGCCACCACCGACTCGCTGAACCTGCTGGCCGCCGCCGTCCCGGCCGGCACCCGGGTGTTCGCGTTCGAGACCGAGCACCACGCCTCGCTGCTGCCCTGGGCGCACGCCGGCCTGGCCGTCACCTACCTGCGCGCCCCGCGCTCGCACGCCGAGGCGGTCGCCGCCTTCGACGCCGCGCTGGCCGAGTCGCCCGAGGGCCCCAAGCTGCTCTGTGTCACCGGCGCCTCGAACGTCACCGGCGAGCTGTGGCCGGTCGCCGAGCTGACCCGGACCGCCCACCGCCACGGCGCCCGGGTGGTGCTGGACGCCGCACAGCTGGCCCCGCACCACCGCGTCTCGGTGCGCGAGCTGGACGTGGACTGGATCGCCTTCTCCGGGCACAAGCTGTACGCGCCGTTCGGTGCCGGTGTGCTGGCCGGCCGCTCCGACTGGCTGGACGCGGCCGAGCCGTACCTGGCCGGCGGCGGCGCCACCCGGACGGTGGCCCGCGAGGAGGACGGCTCGGTCGCCGTGCAGTGGCACACCGGCCCGGCCCGGCACGAGGCCGGCTCCCCGAACGTGATCGGCGCGTACGCGATCGCCTCCGCCTGCCGGGCCCTCACCGAGGCCGGCTTCGACGCGCTGGAGGCCCGCGAGCGCGTGCTGGTCGAGCGGCTGAAGGCCGGACTGGCGGAGATCCCGCAGGTCAAGGTGCTCAACCTGTTCGGCCCGGAGTCGGCCCGGGTGGGCGTGCTCTCCTTCGTCGTCCAGGACTGGAACAGCTCGCACTTCTCGGCCGCGCTCTCCGCCGAGTACGGCATCGGCGTGCGCGACGGCCTGTTCTGTGCGCACCCGCTGCTCCGCACCCTGCTCGGCGACGAGGACGTCGCGCCGTCCGAGTGCGGTGCGCCCGAGCCCTCGCTGCCGGGCGAGCGCAGCCTGAACGCGATCCGCGTGAGCTTCGGCGCGGGCACCCCGGACGAGCACATCGACCGGTTCCTGACCGCCGTCCGCGACCTGGTCACGGACGGGGCGGCCTGGAACTACCGCAACGAGGGCGGCCGTTGCGTCGCGGACACCCGTCGGGGAGCCTGACGGAGCGCCGGCCGGGCGCCCGACGGGGTCAGGCGTCGAGGCCGATCGCGAAGGCGGCCTCCAGGTCGTGCTGGGAGTAGGTGCGGAAGGCGATCTGGGTCTCGGTGTGGGCCACGCCCGGGACCTTGTTGAGCCGGCCGGGGATCACCTCGGCGAGGTCGTCGTGCCGCCGCACCCGCACCATCGCGACCAGGTCGTACCCGCCGGTCACCGAGTAGACCTCGCTGACGCCCTCGATGGCGGCGATCGCCTCGGCGATCTCCGGGATGCGGTCGACGCTGGTCTTGATCAGGACGATGGCGGTGATCACGGTGCGAGCTCCTTTGTGAGGTGCCGCCAGCGTATCGGGCGTCAGCCGGACGGTCGCGGGCGGCGGGCGGCCCGGGGGCGGCGCTCGGCCAGGGTGCAGGCGTAGAGGAAGCCGGCCGCGAAGCCGATCACGTGCACCAGGTAGGCGACCCCCGGCCCCGCCGAATGGACCGACCACCACTGCAGGGCGAACCAGAGCCCGAGCACCAGCCAGGCCGGGAACCGCAGCGGGAGGAAGAGCAGTAGCGGGACGAGCGTGGTGACCCGGGCCCGCGGGTGCAGGCGGAGGTAGGCGCCGAGAACGGCCGAGATCGCCCCGGAGGCGCCGATCAGCACCCGGGTCGAGTCCGCCGTGTGCGCCTCGGCGAGCGCGAAGCCGTAGGTGGCCACCGCCCCGGCCGCCAGGTAGAAGAGGACGAACCGGGGGCGGCCGAGCCGCCGTTCGACGGTCGGGCCGAAGACGTGGAGGAAGAGCAGGTTGCCCAGCAGGTGCAGCCAGCCGCCGTGCAGGAAGAGCGCGCTGAGCACCGAGAGCGCCGGGTGCTTCCCCGGGGTCGGCGCGGCCGGGCAGCCGGGCACCGGGTCGGGGGCCTCGGCCAGCTGTTCGGCGGTGAGCGGATGCCCGGCCAGCAGTTCGGCCGGCACGGCCCCCCAGCGCTGTTCGTAGCGCTGCTCGGCACAGACCCGGGCCTGGTCGCGCCCGTACAGCGGATTGAGTCCGGCGGCCGGCCCGAACAGGAAGACCACGGTGTTGAGCGCGATCAGCGCGTAGCAGACGGCCGGAGCGGCGGCGGCCGGTCGGCCGTCGCGCGCACCGGCGTGGTCGAGGACCGGGATCGCCATGCCGCCAAGCATCCCTCCGGCGGACCGGGCGGGACCGCGTCGTTACGGCAGGTGGCCCAAGGCGGTGATCGCCGTGACCGGTGGTCACGAAGGTTGCCCCAGGCAATAGGCTTGGGGCGGGCCTTCCCGCCTCCCGCCGCCGACGCCGGGGCTCCGGGGGGAGCGCCTGAGCCCGTCCAGGGACCACCCGAGAGGACCCCCGATGACTGTCCCCGCTCTGACCGCCGAGACGCGCTGGCGCTGCACGCTCTGCGGAAACCTGACCCGTTTCGACGTCACCCGCACCGCCCGGGTGACCGAGTTCCTCCACTTCGACCTGGCCGGCGATTCCAAGGTCGAGGAGACCCAGGTCCTCAGCGAGACCGTCGAGTCGGTGCGATGCCGCTGGTGCAACGCGGTGGACCAGGTCGAGCTGGTCGCCCGCCCGGGTGCGGCGGACGCCGGGCCCGAGGTCGTCGGCGAGCAGGGCTGATGCCCCGCCCGTGCGGTGGACGGCACACGGCGTGGCGGTCCACCGCACGGGACAATACAGAGAGAACGCACGGGGTGTGACGCGGGTGGCGGCCGCCGGCCGTCGCCCGCTGGACCAGGATCGGAGCCGAGGACGTGGTGGACGCAGCGAAGGAGCCCGCCGGGCCGCAGGGGCAGCAGCCCGCTGTGGACGCGCAGGCGCCGGACGCGGCCGTGGCCGCTCCCTTCGGTTCCGGCGCCGCGGCCGAGGTGGCCGGCGGTGAGGAGCCCGGTGGCGGTGACGAACCGGCGGCAGCCGTCGACGGGCCGGGCGAGCAGGGTGGGCACGACGGGCCCTCCGGTGTCGGTGGGGCGGGCGACCGTGACGGGCTGACGCCGTCGACGGCGGAGGAGCCGTCCGGCGAACGGCCCACCGAGACGCCTGCCGATGCGCCTGCCGATGCGCCCGCTGAGACGCCTGCCGAGAAGCTGGACCGGCCGCTGCCCGAGGGGGTGCGCCGACGGGTGGTCGGCCTGGCCGCCGACGCGCTCGGCGGGCTGCCGCTCGGCGAGCTGCCCCAGTCGCTGCGCCAGTACGCCAAGTTCACCCCGGCCCGTCGGGCCAAGTACGCGGCCACCGCGCTGGCCGCCGCGCTGGAGTCCGAGCCGGCCTTCCGCGTGCGGATAGCGGAGCGGCTGCGGCTGGGCCAGCCCGATCTGGTCCGGGCGCTGGAGTCGGGCACCGTTCCGGGTGCCGCCGATCCGATGGACGTGGCCGCGGCCGCGTACCTGGTCCGGTCGGCGGGCTGGAGCCGCCTGGTCGCGGAGGCGGGCGAGGAGGCCGAGCGGGCCGGCGCCGAAGGTGCGGCGGCCGAGGCGGCCCGGCTGGTGGAGAAGCTGCAGGCCGAGCTGGCCGAGGTGCGGGCCGCCGCCCGTGCCGACCTCGACCGGCAGCGGAGCGAGTCGGAGGACGTCCGCAAGGAGGCCGAGTCGCTGCGCCGGAAGGTCCGTTCGCTGGAGAGCGACACCCGCCGGGCGCAGGCCGAGACCCGCAAGCTGGCCGTCGAGTTCGAGGCGGTCAAGGCGCAGGCGGCGGCCGAGCGGAGTGCCGGCGAGAGCGAGACGCGGCGGCTGCGGCACCGGGTGTCGGAGCTGGAGACCGCCGTCGAGCAGGGCCGCCGGTCGGCCCGCGAGGGGCGCAGCGTCGAGGACATGCGGCTGCGGCTGCTGCTGGACGCCGTCCTCCAGTCGGCCCAGGGGCTGCAGCGGGAGCTGGCGCTCCCGGTGTCCCAGATCCGTCCGGCGGACCTGGTGGAGGCGGTGGTGCCGGGTTCGGCCTCGCCGCACGACGTGGCGCGGCGCGGTCTGGCGGAGGACGACCCGGCGCTGCTGGACCAGCTGCTGGCGATCCCGCAGGTCCATCTGGTGGTGGACGGCTACAACGTGACCAAGACGGGCTACCCGACGCTGCCGTTGGAGCAGCAGCGGATCCGGCTGCTGGGCGGGCTGGCGATGCTGGCGCAGCGCACCCAGGCGGAGGTCACCTGCGTGTTCGACGGGCAGGACCTGGACGTGCCGGTGATCATGGCGCCGCCGCGCGGCGTGCGGGTGCGGTTCAGCCGAACGGGGGAGACGGCGGACGAGCTGATCCGCCGGTTGGTGCGGGCCGAGCCGCAGGGGCGCCCGGTGGTGGTGGTCTCCACCGACCGGGAGGTCGCGGAGGGCGTACGGAAGGCGGGCGCGCGCCCTGTAGCCTCCGTTCTGCTGCTCAATCGGCTGGCCCGGCCGTAGCCGTGCGCCGGTTCCGAGCGGGCGGGAATGACGCCTGGTCAGCGCCGGGATTGCGGCGATGTGAGGGTCTCGTGAAGTCAGGGAGTGGGGGACGGGTTCACGCCAACGGGGGAGTGGCGCAAAGCATGGATCTTCACTAGTGTCTGGCGTCAAACCTATTTTCCGGATTCTCACCCGTTCAGGTGAGTCCATTGGAAGAAGGAGCCGGTCTTTTGGCCTCCCACCGCCGTCCCAAGCAGCCGAGCCGCGCGCGAGTCACCGTGCTCACCGCGGCCGCTGCGACCGCGGTCGCTCTCTCCGCCCAGGTCGCCGCTCACGCCGCGCCGAGCCCGTCGCCCAAGAAGGACGACGTCAAGGCGCAGATCGACCAGCTGCAGGAGGAGGCCGAACAGGCCACCGAGCGATTCAACGGCGCCAAGGAGCGGGCCGACCAGCTGCGCAAGCAGGCTGACCAGCTCCAGGACCAGGTGGCCCGCGGTCAGGAGCAGATGACCCAGCTTCAGGCCGGGCTGGCCGAGGTCGCGGGTGCGCAGTACCGCACCGGCGGCATCGACCCGTCGGTCCAGCTGATGCTCTCCTCCGACCCGTCCGGCTACCTGGACAAGGCCAGCAGCGTGCAGCAGGCCAGCTCCAGCCAGGCCGAGGCGCTCAAGGGGCTCCAGGACCAGCAGCGCCGGCTGGACCAGCAGAAGGTCGAGGCGGCCGCCGTCCTGGCCTCGCTGGACACCACCACCAAGGACCTGAACCAGTCCAAGGCGGAGGTGAACAAGAAGCTCAAGGAGGCCCAGGACCTGCTGAACTCGCTCAGCGCCGCCGACCGTGCGGCCCTGAAGGCGGCCCAGCAGCAGGCCGACCGCGCCTCGCGCGGGACCGAGCGCCCGGACCTGGGTGAGCTCCCGAAGGCCTCCGGCATGGCCGGCTCCGCGGTGGCCCTCGCGATGGCCCAGCAGGGCAAGCCGTACGGCTGGGGTTCCACCGGCCCGAACAGCTTCGACTGCTCGGGGCTCATGGTCTGGGCGTACGGCAAGGCCGGGGTCTCGCTGCCGCGTACCTCGCAGGCCCAGGGCAACTACGGCACCCGGGTGCCGTCGCTCGCCGAGGCGCAGCCCGGTGACCTGATCATCTACCGCG
This sequence comes from Kitasatospora sp. NPDC058406, assembly GCF_042722765.1. Taxonomy (NCBI): domain Bacteria; kingdom Bacillati; phylum Actinomycetota; class Actinomycetes; order Kitasatosporales; family Streptomycetaceae; genus Kitasatospora; species Kitasatospora sp. NPDC058406. The sequence goes on along the minus strand of NZ_JBHXKE010000002.1, from coordinate 36,984 downwards.
ACGACCGCAGCCACGTCGCGATGTACATCGGCAACGGCATGGTGGTGCACGCACCCCGCACCGGTGACGTGATCAAGGTGATGAAGGCCGACGGGATGAAGATCAACACGATCCGCCGCGTCTGACGCGCCGGGGTGTCCGGCCGTTTGACGGTCCGCCACGACACGCCCGCGGGCCCGCCGAAGGTCCTGTGATCCGCGCCACCTCCGAACGGGGGTGGCGCGGGTGTTTCGGCCGCCGGTTCGACCGAGAGGTGAGGAACGATCAGCTCCGTGTACGGCGCTGGTCACACCCGGTCATATTCACAAATGAACTTCGGTATTCTTCTAGCTTTTTTCCGACAAGGATTTGAACGGATCACGGATCTGTTACTAGGGTCGTACCTCGAACCACCGCACAGTCGATCACCCAGTCCGGGTGGCGGCGGTGGTTCCCGCCGAGTTCGTGAAACAGCGGGACGGGCAGTCGCCCGTCCGAGTGAGAGCCCAGCAGTCGGGGGCGCTGTGGAGTGGAGCCGGGGAACCACGTTCCTCCGGGGTGAATCGGCGCCAGGTCGGTCGCGTGAGCGGCCGGTGAGGCGTCGTAGGGCACGCTTCCGCCCGAACCCGTCAGCTCACCCGGTAGGCGGATGAGGAAGAAGGAGTCCGCCTTCGTGGCGTCCCATCGTCGTCCCAAGCCCGCCGGCCGCACCCGGGTCTCGATCATGACCGGCCTCGCCGCCGCGGCCGTCGCCCTTTCCGCGCAGTCCGGCGCCCACGCCGACCCGACGCCGACCAAGGACCAGGTCAAGGAGCAGGTCGACCAGCTCAACGAGCAGGCCGAGATCGCCACCGAGAAGCTCAACGGCGCCCAGGCCAAGCAGCAGGAGCTGCAGAAGCAGGTCGGCGACCTCCAGGACAAGGTGGCCCGTCAGCAGGCTGTGGTGACCGAGGCGCAGGGCGGCCTCGCCGAGATCGCCGGCGAGCAGTACCGCACCGGCGGCATATCGCAGACCGTCCAGCTGGTGCTCTCCTCCAGCCCGGACAACTTCCTCAACCAGGCCGACGCCCTGAACCAGGCCGGTTCGACCCAGTCCGGCGCGCTGAAGGAGCTCCAGGAGCAGCAGCGCAGGCTCGACCAGGACCGCACCGAGACCCAGAACAAGCTCGGCGAGCTGGAGGCCACCACCCAGCAGCTGAAGACCTCCAAGGAGGAGGTCCAGGCCAAGCTGACGAAGGCCCAGGACCTGTTCAACACCCTCAGCGAGCAGGAGCGCCTGGCGATCCGCGCGGCCGAGGAGAAGGCCGCCGCCGAGGCCAAGGCGAAGGCGGACGCCGCCAAGGCCGAGGCCGCCAAGGTCGCCAAGGCGAAGGCCGACGCCGAGCGCGCCTCCCGCGAGAACGACCGCACCAACCTCAGCGCGCCGTCCGCCCAGGCTCCGTCCACCCAGGCGCCCGCCGCGCCGGCCTCCTCCGCTCCGGCGGCGCCGAAGCCGGCCGCGCCCGCCGCCAACAGCTCGCGCGCCGCCGCCGCGATCGCCGCGGCCGAGAGCAAGCTCGGTGCCCCGTACGTCTACGGCGCCACCGGCCCGAGCAGCTTCGACTGCTCCGGCCTCACCGGCTGGGCCTACGCCCAGGCGGGCGTGTCGCTCCCGCGCACCTCGCAGGCGCAGGCCGGCGCCGGTACCCGGATCGGCTCGGACATCTCCCAGGCCCAGCCCGGCGACCTGGTCATCTTCTACGGCGACCGGCACCACGTCGGCATCTACGTGGGCGGCGGTCAGGTCATCCACGCCCCCAAGCCGGGTGCGTCGGTGCGTTACGAGGCGGCCTCCAACATGCCGGTCAACTCCATCGTGCGCCTCTGATCCCCGATCACGCGGTCCGTACGGGCCCGGTCTCCCCGCGAGGGGAGGCCGGGCCTGCGGCTTTTCCCCCGCTCGGGCTGATGTCCGATTGAGGGTCAAATATTCGGGTTGGGAGGGGTTTGGACTCGGTTGCCCGGACTCGCTAACGTCTGCCACCGGACTCCCGCTTCCAGCCGTCCTCCCCGGGGCGGCGGCGGGCCGTTGCCGCAGGATCGGAGCCGACGCCGCATGCCCGTGCACCGCCGTTCCCCGCTGTCAGGTGCGCACGCCCTCGCCCGGGCGCTGGTGCTCACCGCGGCGGCCACCACCGCGCTGGGTGTGGCGACCGGAGGCACCGCCCAGGCGGCGCCCGGCTCCCCGGACGGGCCCGCCAACCGCAAGGACGTCAAGGCCCAGGTGGAGCAGCTGTACGAGGAGGCCGAGCAGGCCTCCGAGCGGCACAACGCCGCCCAGGAGGCCCAGCAGAAGCTCCAGCACGAGACCGGCACGCTCCAGCAGCAGACCGCCGTCGCCCAGGACGAGCTCAACCAGCTCCGCGGCGACCTCGCGGCGGTGGCCGGCGCCGAGTACCGGGGCGGCGGCATGGCGCAGACCGTGCAGCTGATGCTCTCCGCCGACCCGGCGGGCTACCTCTCCCGGGCCCGCAGCCTCGACCAGGCCGCCGAGCGGCAGAACGAGACGCTCCGCGAGGTGGTCGCCCGGCAGCGCGGACTCGACCAGCGCCGCGCCGAGACGTCCGCCAAGCTCGCCGAGCTGGACCAGACCCGCAAGGCGCTCGCCGAGAGCAAGCAGCAGATCCAGCAGCGGCTGGCCAAGGCGCAGCGGCTCCTCAACAGCCTCGGCGTCGTCGAGCGGGCCCGGCTGGCGGCGCAGGACGCCCGGGAGGCGGAGCAGCGGGCCACGCGCGGCACCGACCGGCTGGACCTCGGGACCGCCCCGCCCGCCTCCGAGCGGGGCGCCGCCGCGCTGGCCGCCGCCGTCAAGATGATCGGCTCGCCCTACGTGTACGGATCCACCGGGCCCAAGGCGTTCGACTGTTCCGGTCTGATGTACTGGAGTTGGCGGCAGGCCGGAGTGACCCTGCCGCGCACCTCGCAGGCCCAGGCGTACGCCGGCCGGCGGGTGGGACTCTCCGAAGCGCGGCCGGGAGACCTGGTGATCTTCTACCGGGACATGCACCACGTCGGGATGTACGCCGGCGGCGGCGTGATCGTGCACGCCCCGTACCCGGGGGCCAAGGTCCGCTACGAGAGCGTCGGCGCGATGCCGGTCGCGGGGGTGATCCGGCTCTGAGCCGCCCCGGCCCCTCCCCGGCCGGCGCCACGGGCGGCGGCCGGACGCTGTCCCGGCGCGGCGCCCTGTTGCTCGCGGCCGCCGGTCTGGCCCAGCTCTCGATGCCAGGGGCCGGCCGGGCCGCTCCGGCGTCGGCCGCGGCCGACGAGCACGCCGAGGTCCTCGCGGCGCTGGACGAGCGGGCCCGGGCACTGACCGCGGGGCCGCCCGCCCTGCCGGTCCGGGCGGTCTACCGCAACCTGCTGCTCGGTCCGGTGGACCCGGCCGGTCGGTGCTCCGCCACCGCCGAGCTGGCGGTCACGGTGACCGGGTACGACGAGCAGCCGGTGGTGTACCCGCGCCGGCTGACGCTGGCCGGGAGTGCCGGGGACCGGCGGGTGGAGCGGGAGGAGGGACTCGACGGCCCGCCCCCGCTCTGGGACCTCGGTGCCGTCCGCGCCGCCGCCGGTGAGCGCTGCCTGGTGCTCGGCCCGGCGGATCCGCCCGCGCTGGCCGGGCTGGCCGCCGCCGGCGACCGCGCCGTCCCGGCGGTCGAGGCGCTCTGGGGCAGCGACTGGGCGGGCCGGCTGCTGTTCCACCTGCCGGCCACCGAGGAGCAGTTCGCCCGGCTGGTGGCGGGCGGCTCGCCCGGCTGGTCCGGGATGGCGGCGGTCACCGTCGCGGCCCCCGGGGCGCCGCGGCACGCCCCGGCCGACCGGATCGTGGTCAACCCCGGGGCGTACGGGCGGCTGAGCGACTTCGGCCGGCAGGTGGTGACGACGCACGAGGCGGTACACGTGGCCACCCGCGCCGACACCCGGGCCTGGACGCCGCTCTGGCTCTCCGAGGGGGTCGCCGACTGGACCGGGTACCGCGACTCGGGCCGCCCGGCCCGGCGGATAGCCCCCGAGCTGGCCCGGGACGTCGCCGCCGGGAGGGTGCCCGTCGCGCTGCCCGGGGACGGGGACTTCACGGCCGGCGCCGGCGGCATCGCCCAGGCCTACGAGCAGGCCTGGCTGGCCTGTGACCTGATCGCGCGCCGGTACGGGCCGCAGCGGCTGGTGGCGCTCTACCGGGCGGTCGGCGAGGCCGGCCCGGGGGCCGACCGGGAGGCGTGGCTGGACGGGCTCCTCCGCGACGGGCTGGGCCTCGGGCTGGCCGAGTTCACCCGGCTCTGGCTCACCGAGGTACGGGGCCTGGCGGGGTAGTCGCGGGCCGCCCGGTGACAGCTGGCCGGAGCCGCCGACCGTCCGCCCCGGTCAGCGTTCGCTGCGGGCGGTGGGCCGGTCGATGCCGTCCAGCAGGTCCTGCTCGTACGCGATGCCCGGGCGGACCGAGTAGGCGGAGGCGGCGGCCGGGACCTGCTCCGGGCGGGGCAGCACCACGGTGGCCGGGAGCCGCTCGGCGCGCCGGGTGGAGCGCCAGAGCCGGACGCAGGAGACCCAGGTGGCGGCCAGCAGCAGCAGGTTGCGCAGGGTCAGCACGGCGATCGCGGTCGGCTTGCTGTCCACCACGTCACCGAAGATCAGCGGGAACTCCACCAGGGTCAGCGGCGTCGCGGCCAGGACGAGCAGGGCGACCGGCCGCTGGCTGGTGCCGCGCACCGTCAGGCAGACCGCGGCCGCGCCGACCAGCCAGACCAGGTACTGCGGGCTGATCACCCGGCTGGTGACGGTGAAGATCAGCAGGGCGGCCAGCGCCGCGTCGTACATGGTGGCCGCGTTCCGCCGGCGGGCGGTGAACCGCCACAGCAGCAGCCAGCCGAAGCCCAGGACCGAGCCGGCCAGCATGACCTTGGAGACCACCGGCACCCACGGTCCGAGCATCTCGACGGAGCCGTAGTTCATCAGCACCTTGCCGTCCCAGGCACCGGCGATCCGGGCGAAGTGGATCGGCAGCGCGCCGACCGACTCCACCTCGATGCCGCGGTCCTTCTGGAACGTCAGGAACCTGAACGCGCCGTTCATCCCGGCGGCCAGCAGGAAGCCGATCGCCGCGGTCGTGGCGGCGGCGGCCGTCCAGGAACGGCGGGTCCGCCGGCCGGACGGGGTGCCGATCAGGCCGAACAGCGGCCAGATCTTGATGATCCCGCCGAGGCCCAGCAGCAGCCCGCCGACGGCCGGACGGCGGATCAGCGCGAGCAGGCCGGCCACCGCGATCGCGGTGACGATCACGTCGTAGCGGTTGTAGATCATCGGGCCGAGCAGCGGTACGCCCGCCACCCAGACCCAGGCGCCGGTCAGCGCCCGGCCCCTGCGCAGGCCGGTGCGGACCAGCAGGGCCATCGCGGCCGCGTCGGCGATCCCGCAGATCACCCAGAACGACACCAGGTACGACCAGGGCAGCAGCCCCGGCAGCATGATCACCAGGGCGGCGCCGGGCGGGTACTGCCAGGTGACGTCGTCGAGCGGGAAGGTGCCGGTCTGCAGGACGCCGTACCAGGCGTGGTAGATGATCCAGACGTCGGCGGTGATGTCCCCGCCGGGCATCCGCAGCACGCCGGTCACCAGGAGCAGCAGCAGCGCCCGGGAGGCCACCCAGCTCCCGCCGAGCGCGAGCAGCGCCCCGGCCCGCCCGGAGGGGCGCGCAGGGCCCTGGACGGGCCCCTGCCGGACCGCCAGCGCCGTGCCGGAGCCGGCGACGCCGATGGGTGAACCGGACTCGGTGGCCGGGGCCAACTCCACTGCGCTCCCTCGTTCGTCTCGGACGTCCCACCGGAGGCGCCGTGCGACGGACGCCCGGGCCGCCGGTGCCGGGCCGGCGCCGTCCGCCGGCCCGGCCGCACCGGCCGCCTAGGTTCTAGGACAGACCCGGGGATGGAACGGTTGCCGTGCGCGGTTCCGTTCCCGGCGGGTCATGGTGTTGACCTATCGTACGGATCACCCAGCGGTACACCGAGCACCCCCCGACCGAGCGAGCCGTCGCCTGATGCACAAGACCTTGATCGTCACCAACGACTTCCCGCCCAGGCCCGGCGGCATCCAGGCCTTCGTCCACAACATGGCCGTCCGTCAGCCCGCAGGGAGCGTCGTCGTGTACGCCTCCAGCTGGCGCGACGGCGGCGAGGTGGCGCGGTTCGACGCCGAGCAGCCGTTCCCGGTGATCCGGGACCGGACGAAGGTGATGGTTCCCACACCCCGGGTCACCCGGCGGGCCGCCGAGATCCTCCGGGCCGAGCGGTGCGACTCGGTCTGGTTCGGCGCCGCCGCCCCGCTCGGCCTGATGGCCCCCGCGCTGCGCCGGGCCGGGGCCGGCCGGCTGCTCGGGATGACCCACGGCCACGAGGCCGCCTGGGCCCAACTGCCGGTCGCCCGGCAGCTGCTGCGCCGGATCGGCGAAGGCACCGACACCCTCACCTACCTCGGCGAGTACACCCGCTCCCGGATCGCCGACGCGGTCGGGCCGACGGCCGCCGCGCGGATGGTGCAGCTGCCGCCCGGCGTGGACGAGCGGACCTTCCACCCGGACTCCGGCGGCGCCGCGGTCCGTGAGCGGCTCGGCCTGGCGGGCCGTCCGGTGGTGGTCTGCGTCTCCCGGCTGGTGCCGCGCAAGGGCCAGGACACCCTGATCGAGGCGATGCCGCAGATCCTCGCCGACGTGCCGGACGCCGTCCTGCTGATCGTCGGCGGGGGCCCGTACCGGGCGGAGCTGGAGAAGCTGGTGGACGCCCGGGGCGTGCGCCCCTCGGTGTGGTTCACCGGCTCGGTGCCCTGGGAGGAGCTGCCCGCCCACTACGGCGCCGGGGACGTCTTCGCCATGCCCTGCCGCACCCGCCGCGGCGGGCTGGACGTCGAGGGCCTCGGCATCGTCTACCTGGAGGCCTCGGCGACCGGGCTGCCGGTGGTGGCCGGGGACTCCGGAGGCGCGCCGGACGCGGTGCTGGAGGGCGAGACCGGCTACGTCGTGCCGGGCGGCTCGCCCGCGGCGGCGGCCGAGCGGATCGTCCGGCTGCTGAAGGACGAGGAACTGCGCCGGAGGATGGGCGAGGCCGGGCGGCGCTGGGTCGACCGCTCCTGGCGCTGGGACCTCCTGGCCGGGCGGCTGACCTCGCTGCTGGCCGGCTGACGCCGCCGGACGGCCCGCCCCGTCGTTCCGAGGGGACGGGCCGTACCGGTGACCGGGCCGGACGGGGGCGGGCGAGTCCTAGCGCTGGTAGATCGACTCGACGTCGGCCGCGAAGTCCTTCAGCACGACGTTCCGCTTGAGCTTGAGCGAGGGCGTCAGGTGGCCGCTCTCCTCGGAGAGGACGGTGTCCAGCAGGCGGAACTTCTTGACGGCCTCGGCGTGCGAGACGGCCGCGTTGCCGTCGTCCACCGCGGACTGCAGGGCGGCCAGCAGGTCCGCGTCCTCGCGCAGCTCGGCCACGGTGGCGGTGGCCGGCTTGCCGTTCAGCTCCTTCCACTTCGGGAAGAAGTCCTCGTCCACGGTGAGCAGGCAGGCGACGAACGGCTTGCGGTCGCCGACCACCATGACCTCGCCGACCAGTGCGTGCGCCCGGATGCGGTCCTCGATCACCGCCGGGGCGACGTTCTTGCCGCCCGCGGTGACGATGATCTCCTTCTTGCGGCCGGTGATGGTGAGGTAGCCCTCGTCGTCCAGCGAACCGAGGTCGCCGGTCGAGATCCAGCCGTCCTTCAGGGTGTCGGCGGTCGCCTGCGGGTTGTTCCAGTAGCCGGTGAACACCTGCGGACCCTTGAACAGCACCTCGCCGTCCTCGGCGATCCGTACGGCGGAGCCGGGCAGCGGCTGGCCGACCGTGCCGATCTTCGGCTTGTCCCACGGGTTGAAGGCGGTGGCCGCGCAGGTCTCGGTCAGGCCGTAGCCCTCCAGCACGGTGAAGCCGATGCCCCGGTAGAAGTGGCCGAGCCGCTCGCCGAGCGGGGCGCCGCCGGAGATCGCGTGGGTCGCACGGCCGCCGAGCGCGGCCCGCAGCTTGCTGTAGACCAGCTTGTCGAAGACCGCGTGCTTCAGCTTGAGCAGCAGCCCGGCGCCGCCGGCGTCCAGCGCCCGGCTGTACGCGATCGCGGTGTCGGCGGCCTTGTCGAAGATCTTGCCCTTGCCGTCGGCCTGGGCCTTGGCGCGCGCCGTGTTGTACACCTTCTCGAAGACCCGCGGCACACCCAGGATCAGGGTCGGGCGGAAGGACGCCAGCTCCGCCGTGACGTCCTTGATGTCGGAGACGTGCCCGAGCTTGATCGGGGCCATCGCCGGGGCGATCTCGGCGATCCGGGCGAGCACGTGCGCGAGCGGCAGGAAGAGCAGGACGGAACTCTCGCCGGTACGGAACAGCGGGGCGAGGCGCTCCACCACGTTGCCGCACTCGGCCAGGAAGTTCGCGTGGGTCAGCTGACAGCCCTTCGGGCGGCCGGTGGTGCCCGAGGTGTAGACGATGGTGGCGACCGAGTCGGCGGTGGCCACCGAGCGGCGCTCGGTGACGGTCGCGTCGGCGACCCTGCGGCCGGCCTCGGCCAGCGCGGCCAGCGCGCCGTCCTCGATCTGCCAGGTGTGCGCCAGCTCCGGCAGCCGCTCGCGGACCGTCTCGACCACCGCGGCGTGCGCGGCGGTCTCGGTCAGGACGGCGACCGCCCCGGAGTCGCCGAGGATCCACTCGACCTGCTCGGCGGAGGAGGTCTCGTACACCGGCACGGTGATCGCGCCGGCCGTCCAGATCGCGAAGTCCAGCAGGGTCCACTCGTACCGGGTGCGGGACATGATGCCCACCCGGTCGCCCGGCCGGATGCCGGTGGCGATCAGGCCCTTCGCGGCGGCGTGCACCTCGACGAGGAACTGGGCGGCGGTCAACTCCTGCCACCGGCCGTCCACCTTGCGGCTGAGCACCACGACCTCGGGGTGCCGCTCGGCGTTCTGGTGCACGAGGTCGGAGAGGTTACCGCCGCTCGGTACCTGGTAGAGGGCCGGAAGGCTGAAGTCGAGCAAGACTGCTCCTCGTTCGCGACGCTGCGGGACGGCAGGACGTTACTGCCCGGTAGGCGGCTTCGACCAGGGGGGTCGGCCCCGGTGTTCGAAGTGTCACACCTTGACCCGTCCGACCAGGTCGGGACCCGGTCGTTCGAATGGCACCCTACGACAGCCCCGGGGTGACCGGCCGGTAGCCACCGGCCCGGCCCAGGAGGGCGACCCCGCCCGCCCTCCGCGGGGCGGGCCGGGCGGCGGACCGCGGGCGGCGGAGATCGCCGGTCGCGATAGCCTGCTCCGGGCGCACCCGACCGAGCAGGCTCGGCCGGGACGGCAGCAAGGGACGACGCGGAGGGCCATTCCATGGCGGAGCACACCAGGTCGAGCATCACCATCGACGCGACCCCGGCGGCGGTCATGGCCGTGATCGCCGACTTCGCCGCCTACCCGGCCTGGACCGGTGAGGTCAAGGAGATCGAGGTGCTGGAGACCGCCGAGAACGGCCGTGCCGCACAGGTCAGGCTGCTGCTCGACGCCGGCGCGATCCGTGACGAGCACGTCCTCGCCTACAACTGGGACGGCGACCGCGAGGTCGGCTGGACGCTGGTCCGCAGCCAGATGCTCCGCTCGCTGGACGGCTCCTACACCCTGGCCCCGCTCGGTACCGACCGCACCGAGGTCACCTACCAGCTCGCCGTGGACGTCAAGATCCCGATGCTCGGCATGATCAAGCGCAAGGCCGAGAAGGTCATCATCGACCGTGCCCTGGCCGGCCTGAAGAAGCGGGTCGAGGACACCGGCACCACCGGCACCACCAGCACCGTCGAGGGCTGACGGCGGGCGAACGGGGGCAGTACGGCATGACGGCGACACGCACCATCCTGGTCAGCGGCGACACGGCGGCACCGACGGTGGCCGCCGCCACCGCCCTGCACGCCGCCCGGCAGGGCCGGCGCACCCTGCTGCTGGCCGCCGACGACCCGCACCGGACCCTGGACGCCGTCCTCGGTACCCGGCTGGAGTCCGCGCCCGAGCCCTACGCGCCCGGCCTCACCGTCGCCCGGATCGACGAGCAGGCCGCCTTCCGGCGCGCCCTCGACGTGGTCGGCGGCCGGCTCAAGCCCGCGCTCGACCTGCTCGGCGCCGATCCGCTCGACCCGGAGGAGCTCACCGCCCTCCCCGGCACCGCACGGCTCGCGCTGCTGCGCGCCCTGCCGGCCGCCGACGCGGACGTGCTGGTCGTGCTCGCCCCGCCGCCCGCCGACCTGATCGCCACCCTGGCCCTGCCCGAGCAGCTGGAGCGCTACCTGGCCCGGCTCGCGCCCGAGCAGCGGCAGGCCGCCCGGGCCCTGCGCCCGCTGCTGGCCGGCCTCGCCGGCGTGCCGATGCCCGCCGACTGGCTGTACGAGGCCCGCGGCAAGGCGGCCGGCGCGCTCGCCGAGGCGCGCGCCGCGATCTCCGCGCCCGGCACCACCGTCCGGCTGGTCACCGCCGCCGACGCCCACCCCTTCGCCGGGCTGCGCCGGATCCGGGCCGGGCTGGCCCTGCACGGCCACCGGCCGGACGCCGTGGTGGTGCACGGTGCGCTGCCGGACGGCGCCGTCGACTCGCCCGACCCGTGGCTGGCCGCGCTGGCCGGCCGCCGCCGGGAGGAGCTGGCCGAACTGGCCGCCGCCTCGGACGGCGTTCCGGTGCTGACCACGGGGTTCGCCGAGGCCACCCTGGAGGCCGTCGCCGACCGCCTCTACGGGGCCGGCCCCGGTCCGGAGCCGCGTCCGGCCGAGCCCTGGACCGTCGAGGACCGGCTGGCCGCCGAGGGGCTGCTGGTCTGGCACCTCGCCCTGCCCGGCTCCGAACGTGCGGACCTCGACCTGGTCCGGCGCGGCGACGAACTGGTGGTCGGACTCGGCGCCCACCGACGGGTGCTCACCCTGCCGTCGGCGCTGCGCCGTTGCACCGTCGCCGGCGCGGGTCTGCACGACGGGGCGCTCACCGTCCGCTTCGCGCCGGATCCGGCGCTCTGGCCCCGGAGCTGAGGCCGGTCGGGGCGTTCCCGGTGGTCCGGTAGCGTCGGGACCGGTGGCCGTGGACGCGGCCACCACAGCTGAGGAGGCGCCCGCGATGACCACCACCGACCGGACCGAGCCCACCAACGAGCAGGACGGCCCAGGCGGGGACGGCCCGCAGGCGCACCCGTTCGGGCCGGAGCTGGGCCCGCTGGTGGACGAGGTCCGCCGGTTCGCCGCCGCCGTCGGGGGGAAGGCGCAGGAGGCGAGCGCCGAGACCCTGATCTCGCTCGCCGGGATGGCCGACCGCCTGCGCGAGAAGCAGCCCGAGGTGTACGGCCACCTCGCCGCCGCGGGCACCGGACTGGCCGCAGCCGGGACCGAGCTGCTCGCCGCCTACCGGGCCGCGGTGGCCGGCCACGAGCACCGCTGGACCGCGGGGGAGCCGGCCCGCAGCGAGCGGGTCGACCTCGACGCTCCCGGCTCGGCCGACGCTCCCGGTACCTCCGACACTCCCGGCACCTCCGACGCTCCCGGCGCGCCCGGGCAGCCGGACGTGCCCGGACGGCCCGGCGCGCCCGAGTAGCCCGGCGCGCCCGACGGTCCGCCGCCTCCCGCCCACCCTCCGCCGCCTCGCGGGCGCTCCGGCCGCCCCGGTCGGGCCCGCCACGCCTGAGGGGCCGTCCGACAAGCAGTGAACCCCTGGTCCCGCCCTGGTCATCCGTCGGCTTCGGCCTGTGACGCCACCGGAGAAAATGTACGACTTTTGAAGGGGATCGGGCGCGTCCTGGTCGGATTGTCTTCGGTTAATGTATGCGACGGTGTGTACGGGGGCAGGGTTGGGCGGTAGCGTTCCGTCCAGCGGGATCGAGTGAATAGCTGAGGGACACATGGCTCTGACCATCGGCGTCGACGTCGGCGGGACCAAGATCGCGGCAGGCGTGGTCGACGAGGCCGGCGAGATCCTGGCCCGGACCAGGGTGCCGACCCCGGCCGACCCGCAGTGGGCGGTCGACGCCATCGCGCAGGCCGTGCGCGAGCTCAAGGAGCAGTACCCCGACGTGGCCGCGGCCGGCATCGGCGCCCCCGGCTTCGTGGACCGCGACCGCTCCACGGTGATCTTCGCCCCCAACATCGACTGGGAGGACGAACCGCTGCGCGGCCGGATCGAGGAGCTCACCGGCCTGCCCGCGGTCGTCGAGAACGACGCGAACTGCGCCGCCTGGGCCGAGTACCGCTACGGCGCGGCCGCCGGGCACTCCGACATGGTGCTGATCACCGTCGGCACCGGCATCGGCGGCGGCCTCGTCCTGGACGGCCGGCTGCACCGCGGCCGGTTCGGCGTGGCCGGCGAGATCGGCCACCTCAACATGGTCCCGGACGGCCTGCCCTGCGGCTGCGGCGGCAAGGGCTGCTGGGAGCAGTACGGATCGGGCCGGGCGCTGCGCCGGTACGGCCGGGAGAAGTCGGCCGCCGACCCGCTCCGCGGCAAGCGGATGCTGGAGCTCAACGACGGCGTCGCCGAGACCATCCGCGGCATCCACATCACCCAGGCCGCCGAGGAGGGCGACCCGCTCGCCCTGGAGTGCTACGCCGAGCTGGCCGACTGGCTGGGCCGGGGGATGGCCGACCTCGCCGCGCTCTTCGACCCGGGCGTCTTCGTGCTCGGCGGCGGCGTCTCCGACTCCGGCCGGCTGCTGCTCGACCCGGTCGCCAAGGCCTTCGAGCAGTACCTGACCGGTGGCGTGCACCGCCCCCGCGCCGAGGTGGTGCTCTCGTCGACGGGCTCGGCGGCCGGGATCGCCGGCGCGGCCGACCTGGCCCGCACGATCTGACCCCTCGCTCCTCCGTGCACGGCGGCGGCCCGCCCGGGCCGCCGCCGTCGTGTTTCCGGCCCCCGGGGCCGCGTCCTGCCGTACGGTCGTCCCCGAGGACGCCCCAGGGGAGGACCGCCATGACCACCGGACCGGCCGAACTGCCGCCGCCCGGGCCGCGCCGGCTGCGGCTGCTCAGCTACAACGTCCGCTCGCTGCGGGACGACCGGAACGCCCTGGTCCGGGTGATCCGGGCCTGCGCGCCGGACGTCGTCTGCGTCCAGGAGTCGCCCCGCTACTGGCGGCCCGAGGGGCAGGCCGCGTGGCTGGCCCGGCGGACCGGGACGGTGATCCTCTCCGGCGGCGGCCGGATCGCCGCCGGCCCGCTACTGCTCGGCCGGCCCGGCGTCGAGGTGCTGGCCGTGCACGACCGGCTGCTGCCGAAGACCCGCGGGCTGCACGCGCGCGGCTTCGCCACCGCGCTGCTCCGTACCCCCGGTGCGGCGCCGTTCACCGTCACCACCTGCCACCTGAGCCTGGACGCGGACGAGCGGTTCCGGCAGTTCGGGCTGCTGCCCGAACAGCTGCGGTACGCCGGATCCGGCGTCGTGGCGGGCGACTTCAACGAGCACCCGGACGGGCCGGGCTGGCGGATGCTGGCCGGGCGGCTGCAGGACGGGTACGCGGTCGCGCCGTGGGGCGGCGAGATGACGTCCGTCCCCGACAACCCCTACCAGCGGCTCGACGCCGTGTTCGCCACCCCGGGCGTGCGGGTGCTCGCCTGCGGGGTCCCGCACGGGCTGCCCGGCGTCACCGGGGCCGACCTGCGGGCCGCGACCGACCACCTGCCGGTACTCGCCGTCCTGGAGCTGCCGGCGGGCTGACGCGCGGCGGCACCCGCCCGCGCCGGCCCGCACCGGTCGGCGCCCGCCGGGGCCGGCCCGCGTCGGGCCGGTACCCGGCCGGATCAGACGACGGCGCCGCCGTGCGGGTCCTCGGGCTCGTCCTCGTCGTGCTCCTTCATCCGGACCACCAGCGTCGCGAAGCCGCCCAGGAAGGCGGCCACCCCGAGCCAGGCCGGCCAGCCGGAGACCTCGCGCCAGACCACCGCGTCGAAGAGCAGCAGGGCCGGGCCGCCGAGTACGGCGAGCCAGGCGAACTTGGCGGTGGTGTCGGCGGTCGGCAGCGGCGGGGGCTCCGGCGGGACGAAGTGGTCCTCCTCGGTCCCCTCGGTCAGCTCGAAGTCGCGCGGGCCGGACCCGGCGGCCGGCATCACCGGCCGGTTGGAGCGGGGACGCGGCTGGGGCGCCAGGTCGGCGAGGTCGCCCGGCTCGGCGGGGCCGCCGCCGTCCTTGAAGCCGCCCTTGAGCTCGCCCCGCGCCCGGAGGTTCTCGATCTCCGGCCAGTTCGGGTTGTTGAGGTCGACCGGGTCGTCGAACTGGGCGACCAGCGCGGCGAAGATCTCGTCCTGCTCGGCCTGGCTGCGTTCGGGCGCGCGCCGCACCCGGGGCGGCTCGGCGGCCCCGGCGTCCTGCGCGTCCGCGGTGCCCCCCTGCGTACGGGTACCGGCCTCGTCGCCGCCCGCCTGCCCGCCGTCCGGCTGCTCGCCGCCGGCCTTCCCGCTGCCGGTCTTCCCTCCGCCGGCCGGCTCGCCGCCCGGCCGCGCGCCGTCGGTGGCCGCGCCGTCCTCGCGGGGTGACTCGTCCCCGCCGCCCGCCGTGCTGCTCTCGTGCACTTCCGGCCCTTCAGCCTTGGTGATCGTCGGATTCCACCCGGGTGACGCCCGCCGCTTGCGCGGGAGCCAGCCGTCGGATGAAGTCCAGGCTGGCCGCGAATATTTCCGCCGCGTCGTGGTCCAGCGTCGCGACGTGGTAGCTGCGCTGGCACAGCCGCTCCGTCACGTCGGTCGAGGATATCCGGGCCAGCACCAGTTCGGAGTTGGCCGCCGAGACCACGTGGTCCTGCGGGCTGTGGAAGAGCAGCACCGGCTGGGTCACCTGTGGCAGCCGGTGCTGGACGTCCTTCCAGAGCAGGCTCAGCGACCAGGCGGCGTGCAGCGGCGTCCGGTCGTAGGCCAGCTCGGCCGCCCCGGCGCGGGCGATGTCGTCGGCCACCCCGGGCAGGCTCGGGAGCAGGTGCCGCAGCACCGGCAGAAGCACACTCGCGGGGTTGTCCGACCGCACCGACGGGTTGACCAGGACCAGGCCGGAGATCACCGACCCGTGCACCGCGGCCAGCCGCAGCGCCAGCCCGCCGCCCATCGAGAGCCCGCACACGAAGACCTGCTCGCACTCCGCGGCGAGTGTCAGCAGCTCGCGCTCGACCTCGGCGTACCAGTCCTCCCACCGCGTCTGCTGCATGTCCTCCCAGCGGGTGCCGTGCCCCGGCAGCAGCGGCAGCGCGACGGTGTGCCCGGCCGCGGCCAGCTCCTCCGCCCAGGGGCGGAGCGACTGGGGCGTGCCGGTGAACCCGTGACAGAGCAGGACGCCCACCGGTCCGCCCGGGTGGCGGTACGGTTCGGCGCCGGGCAGCAGCGGCATGGCGGGCTCCTTCGCGGGCGGGGACGCTGGAGAGGTGACGCCGGCCCGCGCCGGTGCGCGCTGGTCGGTGCACCGGTACGGGAGGCTGCGGAAACCGCATCGTCCCACGGGCCCGCCCGCGCCGTACACCCCCGCCTGACACCCCGCCGGACACCCCGGCGGGGCGGGGCGGGGCACGGGCGGGCACCGAAGGGCATTAGGATCGACCGGTCCGCAATACAGGAGGCCCGGGTTGTTCTACCGACTGATGAAGATGATCGTCGCGCCACTGCTACGGATCTTCTTCCGGCCGTGGATCGAGGGTGAGGAGAACATCCCCACCGAGGGTGCCGCGATCATCGCGAGCAACCACCTCTCCTTCTCGGACTCCTTCTTCTTCCCCGCGCTGATCAAGCGTCGGGTGACCTTCATCGCGAAGGCCGAGTACTTCACCACCCCAGGCCTCAAGGGCCGGCTGACCGCGGCGTTCTTCAAGGGCGTCGGCCAGCTCCCGGTGGACCGCTCGGGCGTGCGCGGCGCCGGCGAGGCGGCGATCCGCTCCGCGATCGCGGTGCTGGACCGCGGCGAGCTGTTCGGCGTCTACCCGGAGGGCACCCGCTCGCCCGACGGCAAGCTGTACCGCGGCAAGGTCGGCGGTCTGGCCCGCGTCGCGCTGGCCACCGGTGCGCCGGTCATCCCGGTCGCGATGATCGACACCGAGAAGGTGCAGCCGCCCGGCCAGGTGGTCCCGAACTTCGGTATCCGCCCGGGCATCAGGATCGGCCGCCCGCTGGACTTCTCCCGCTACCACGGCATGGAGAACGACCGGTTCATCCTCCGTTCGGTGACGGACGAGGTGATGTACGAGATCATGCGACTCTCCGGCCAGGAGTACGTGGACGTCTACGCGACCGCCGCCAAGCGGCAGATCGCCGACGACAAGAAGCGTGCGGACGCCGAGCGCAAGGCGGTCCAGAAGGCCGAACAGGCCGCCGCCAAGGCCGAGAAGGCCGAGACGGAGAAGGCCGAGACGGAGAAGAGCGAGCAGGCGGAGGCCGACAAGGCCGCCGGACAGGCGCAGGACCAGCAGCAGAAGGAGACCGGGCCGGCCTGAGCAGGGCACCGGCCGGGCGTCGGGGGAGGACAGCGGGGATGACGGACGACGGCAGAACCGGGGCGGTCGGCGGGGCCGTGGCGGCCGGCGGCATGTCCGTCGAGCACCCGCTCTGGCGGGCGATCTCCTTCTTCCGGGTGCTGGCGCTCGCCTACGCCCTGATCCGGTACTTCAACTCCTACCTGGAGTTCCTGCACCCCGTCGCCGGCTGGATCTACCTCGGGGCGCTGACCCTCTGGACGCTGGCCTCCACCCGCGCCTTCTCCGGCCCGCTGCGCTGCACCTGGTACGTGCTCGGCACCGACCTGACGCTCGCCGTCACCGGCATCGTGATGAGCGGGCTGACCGACGCGCCGTCCCGGATCAGCCACGGTGCGCCCACCCTGCCGACCATCTGGGCCGCCGGTACGGTGCTCGGCTTCGCCGGCCGCGGCGGCTGGCGCTGGGCGGCGGCGGCCGGTTCGGTGATCGGGGTGGCCAACATCCTCGGCCACGGGGGCCCGACCGGCGACAACATCCACAACATCGTGCTGCTCATGGTGGCCGGCTGCGCGATCGGCTACGTCATCGAACTGGCCCGGGCCAGCGAGGCGACCCTCACCCGGGCGCTCCAGGTCGAGGCGGCCACCCGGGAGCGCGAGCGGCTCTCCCGGGACATCCACGACGGGGTGCTCCAGGTGCTCGCCCTCGTCCAGCGCCGGGGTGCCGAACAGTCCGGCGGGGGCCCCGACTTCACCGAGCTCGGCCGGCTGGCGGGGGAGCAGGAACGCGCCCTGCGCACGCTGATGAGCGGCGGTCCGCTGCCCGCCCAGCGCGAGCCGGCGCAGCCGCAGGACCTGCGCGACCTGCTCACCCCCTACGCGGGCGAGCGGGTGACCCTCTCGGCGCCCGGCACACCGGTGCTGCTGCCCGCCGCCGCCGCCGGCGAGCTGGCCGCCGCCGTCGGGGCCGCGGTGGACAACGTCCGCCGGCACGCGGGGCCCGGGGCCGGCGCCTGGATCCTGGTCGAGGACGAGCCGGAGGCCGTCACGGTGTCGATCCGCGACGACGGCCCGGGCTTCGCACCCGGTCGGCTCGGTGAGGCGGAGCGGGCCGGGCGGCTCGGCGTCTCCCAGTCGATCCGCGGCCGGCTGCTGGACCTCGGCGGCACGGCCGAGCTGTACTCGTCGCCGGGGGAGGGCGTCGAGGTCGAGCTCCGTGTCCCGCGCAGCGGTGTGCGGGACGTTCCGCACGGCGTCCGGTGAGAGCGCCGCGCGCCCGGTCCCGGGGTGGCTCCCGCGGCTTCCGGAAGACCTTCCGCCCGTCCGTGCAACCTGCCCTGAGAGGGTGCCGACCATGAACGACCGACCGACCGACCCGCAGCCGGCCGACCGGCCGGTGCGGGTCATGGTGGTGGACGACCACCCGATGTGGCGCGACGCCGTCTCCCGCGATCTCGCCGAGTCCGGCTTCGACGTGGTGGCCACCGCCGGTGACGGGGAGGAGGCCGTCCGCCGGGCCCGTGCCTGCTCCCCGCAGGTGGTGGTGCTCGACCTCAACCTGCCCGGACTGTCCGGCGCCGAGGCCTGCCGTCAGGTGGTCGCCCAGGATCCGACGGTGCGGGTCCTGGTGCTCTCCGCGAGCGGCGAGCACGCGGACGTGCTGGAGGCGGTGAAGTCCGGCGCGACCGGCTACCTCGTCAAGTCGGCCGGGCGGGAGGAGCTGCTGGACGCGGTGCGCCGCACCGCCGTCGGCGACGCGGTCTTCACCCCGGGCCTGGCCGGGCTGGTGCTGGGGGAGTTCCGCCGGCTGGCCGCCGAGCCGGCCGCCCCGACGGCTCCCGCCGTCCCGCAGCTCACCGCCCGGGAGACCGAGGTGCTGCGACTGGTCGCCAAGGGCCTGTCCTACCGGCAGATCGCCGACCGGCTGGTGCTCTCCCACCGCACGGTGCAGAACCACGTCCAGAACACCCTGGGCAAGCTCCAGTTGCACAACCGGGTCGAGCTGGTCCGGTACGCGATCGAGCAGGGGCTGGACGACGAGATCTGACCCGGCGCCCGGAACCTGACGGGACCGGACGGGACCGGACGGGAACTTACGGGACCTGACGGGGCGTGCGGCGGCCGCGTGCGGACCGGGCGGGGGCGCGCTGCGGCGGGCCCCCGCCCGGGGCGGGGTCAGCGGGTGACGGCCGACGCGTCGCGCAGCAGCCCGGCGACGATCCCCACGCCCTCCCGGGTGAGCACCGACTCCGGGTGGAACTGGAGCCCGGCGAAGCCCGGTCCGCGCAGCGCGTGCACGTCCCCGGTCAGCGGGTCGCGGGAGACCTCCACGCCCTCGGCGGCCAGCCGGGCCGCGTCCTCGGCCGAGCAGCGGGCGGTGAAGGTGTTGTAGAAGCCGACCGTCCGCCTGGTCCCGAAGAGGTCGACGGTCTCCTGGGCCCCCTGGTAGGGCACGTCCTTGCGGGCCAGCGGCAGGCCGAGCGCGGCCGACAGCAGCTGGTGGCTGAGGCAGACGGCGAGCAGCGGCGCGGTCCGCCGGCCGGCCCGGACGGCGGCGAGCGCGTCGGTGACGATCGGGCGCAGCACGGCCATCTTCGGGTCGTCGTCGGCGGCCGGGTCGCCGGGGCCGGGGCCGAGCACCAGCGGGCCGGGGTGGGCGGCGACCCGCGCGCGCAGGCCGGGTTCGTCGTACCGGACCACGGTGACCCGGTGGCCGAGCGAGGTCAGCAGGTGGGCCAGCATGGCGGTGAAGGTGTCCTCGCCGTCGACCACCAGGGTCTCCAGCTCCTCGGTGACCTGCGCGGGCTGCTGCATCCGCAGCCAGAACGGGGCCAGCCCGGCGCGCCGGGCGTCCAGCGCGGCCTGGACGCGGTGGTCGTCGCCGAGCCGCGGGCCCGTCGGGCCCGGGCGCCGGGAGGGGGTGGGGCGGGCGCCGATCGCGGTGAGCACCCCGGCCGCCTTGGCGTGGGTCTCGGCGACCTCGGAGTCGGGGTCGGAGTGCCGGACGAGGGTCGCGCCGACCCGGACGGCGAGGCGGCCGGTGGCCGGGTCGATGTCGGCGGCGCGGATGCAGATCGGTGAGTCGAGCAGCTGGCCGCCGCTGGCGGAGCGGCCGATCAGGGCGAGCGCGCCGGAGTAGTAGCCGCGCCCGCCGCGCTCGTACCGGCGGATCACCCGGGTCGCGTTCTGCACCGGGCTGCCGGTGACGGTGGCGGCGAACATGGTCTCCTTGAGCACCTCGCGGACGTCCAGCGAGGTGCGGCCGCGCAGCTCGTACTCGGTGTGCGCGAGGTGGGACATCTCCTTGAGCCGGGGGCCGAGGACCTGACCGCCGAGGTCGCCGACGGTGCACATCATCTTGAGCTCCTCGTCGACCACCATGGTCAGCTCCTCCAGCTCCTTGGCGTCGTGGAGGAAGGTGAGCAGCGAGTCGAGGTCGGCGCCGGCGGCCGGGTAGCGGTAGGTGCCGGAGATGGGGTTCATCACGACCGTCCCGCCGCTCTGCCGGACGTGCACCTCGGGCGAGGCGCCGACCAGGACGCGTTCGCCGGTGTGGACCAGGAAGGTCCAGTAGGCGCCGCGCTCCTGCTCCAGCAGACGGCCGAAGAGGGTGAGCGCCAGAGCGGGGGAGAAGTCCTCCAGCGTGGCGGTGAAGTCGCGCCTGATGACGAAGTTGGCGCCCTCGCCGCGTCCGATCTCGTCCTCGATCACCCGGCGGACGATCGTGGCGTACTCGTCGTCGGCGATGTCGAAGGCGCCGCCGGTGAGGGTGACGGGGGACCGGGGGAGGGCGTCGGCCAGGTCGGCCAGCGGCACGGCGTACTGCTCGGTGACCGAGAGCGCCTGGAGCGGGGCGTCGTCGTCGTGCGCCTCGAAGCCGCGTTCGCGGATCTGCCGGTAGGGGACCAGCGCGAGCAGGTCGTGGACGGGGCCGTCGGCGGGGACGCCGTGGCGGACCGGCAGGTCGGCCAGCCGGTCGTACCGGCCGACGGTGCCGAGCAGGACCTCGACGGTGTCCGGGGCGGTGCGGGGGGTGCGGCGGTGCAGCAGGGCGAAGGCCGGTGCGTCGGGGCCGGTGAGACGGGCGAGGAGATCGGCGGCGCTGGTCACGGTGCGGCGTTCCTTCCGGGTCGGTTGCGGTGCTGGAATCCGCTCCCGGGAGGGTCGTCCGCTGAAACGCCGACGGCCGCCCCGAGGGGCGGCCGTCGTGTTCGTCTAGGAACGCGCGATACGTGGGCCACCCAGGGGGTCGGCCCACCACCAGGAGGAGGTGCGCGGTGCGTTCACGGGATCGAGCCTAGCGGATGGCACGGGTGGCCGGGTGAGGAGGATCACCGGAAATTTGTCCGGCGGATGTCTCACCCCTCGGGCAGTGGTCACAAAACGGTCGGCGCACCCCGTAGCCTTGCCCGTGTGACCGTGACGACTGAGACATCCCGGATTGGCCACTCCTGGCAGTCCCTGCCCGCGGCGCAGCAGCCTGAATGGCCGGACCAAGAGGCTCTGCGCAAGACCCTTGCCGAGCTCGCCTCGTATCCGCCGCTCGTCTTCGCCGGTGAGTGCGACCAGCTGCGCGCCCGGCTCGGTGCCGTGGCCCGAGGCGAGGCGTTCCTCCTTCAGGGCGGCGACTGTGCCGAGGCCTTCGACGGCGTCTCGGCCGAACACATCCGCAACAAGCTGAAGACGCTGCTCCAGATGGCGGCCGTGCTGACGTACGCGGCCTCCGTCCCGGTGGTGAAGGTCGGCCGCATCGCCGGCCAGTACTCCAAGCCGCGCTCCAAGTCGACCGAGACCCGCGACGGCGTGACCCTGCCGGTCTACCGCGGTGACTCGGTGAACGGCTTCGACTTCACCCCGGAGTCCCGGATCCCGGACCCGGAGCGCCTGAAGCGGATGTACAACGCCTCCGCGGCGACGCTCAACCTGGTGCGCGCCTTCACCACCGGCGGCTACGCGGACCTGCGCCAGGTGCACGCCTGGAACCAGGACTTCGTGCGCAACTCGCCGGCCGGCCAGCGTTACGAGCAGCTCGCCCGCGAGATCGACAACGCGCTGGCCTTCATGAACGCCTGCGGCGTGGCGCCGGAGGAGTTCAAGACCGTCGAGTTCTTCTCCTCGCACGAGGCGCTGATCCTCGACTACGAGACCGCGATGACCCGGGTGGACTCCCGGACCGGCGATCTGTACGACGTCTCCGGCCACATGGTCTGGATCGGCGAGCGCACCCGCCAGCTGGACCACGCGCACATCGAGTTCGCCTCGAAGGTGCGCAACCCGATCGGCGTGAAGCTCGGTCCGACCACCTCGGTCGACGAGGCGCTCACCCTGATCGAGCGGCTCGACCCGGAGCGTGAGCCCGGCCGGCTCACCTTCATCACCCGGATGGGCGCGGGCAAGGTCCGCGACCACCTGCCCACCCTGGTGGAGAAGGTCACCGCCTCCGGCGCCCAGCCGGTCTGGATCTGCGACCCGATGCACGGCAACACCTTCGAGGCGTCCAGCGGCCACAAGACCCGCAGCTTCGACGACGTGCTCGACGAGGTCAAGGGCTTCTTCGAGGTGCACCGCGCGCTCGGCACCCACCCGGGCGGCATCCACGTGGAGCTGACCGGCGACGACGTCACCGAGTGCGTCGGTGGCGGCGACGAGGTGCTGGTCGACGACCTGCACCAGCGCTACGAGACGGCCTGCGACCCGCGGCTCAACCGCAGCCAGTCGCTGGACCTGGCGTTCCTGGTGGCCGAGATGTACCGCGGCGGGAACTGAGCGTCCGCCCCGGGCCGCCCGGGCCGCCGCCGAGCGGCGCACCGCGCGGACGATGTGACGAAAGCCCCTCCGGATTCGGGACTCCCGAGTCCGGAGGGGCTTTTTCGCACCCGGATCGCCGGGTAAGGTGAGGCTTAGTGAGCTAAGGCAATCCTTAGTCAAGATCCATTCCGCTTCACCCCCGGGAGAGACCGCGATGTACGTGTGCATGTGCCATGCGGTCACCGAGGCCCAGGTGAAGAAGGAGATCGACGCGGGCGCCAACACGCCGCGCCAGATCGCCAAGGGCTGCAAGGCGGGCACCGACTGCGGCTCCTGCGTCCGCCGGATCCAGGCCCTGCTCGGCGAGCACGGTGCACGGCCCTGCCCCACCGCCCGGCTCGCCGTCAGGCTGGGGCTCGCCGACCCGGAGGCGCCCGACGAGCCGGCGGTCGCTCCGATGGGCCCGATGGCTCCGCTGCGCGTGGCCTGAGCCGGGACTCAGGACTCCGGCTGCTCGATCAGCTGGGCGAGGTACAGCGCCTCCCCGAGCCTCTCCAGCAGTTCGAGCTGGGTGTCGAGGTAGTCGATGTGGTGCTCCTCGTCCGCCAGGATGGACTCGAAGATGTTGGCCGAGGTGACGTCGTTCTTGGCCCGCATCACCACGATCCCGCGCTTCAGCCGGTCGATCGCCTCGACTTCGACCTGGCGGTCGGCCTCGAACATCTCCTTGACCGTCTGACCGATCCGGACGTGGAAGAGCCGCTGGTAGTTGGGCAGGCCGTCCAGGAAGAGGATCCGGTCGGTGAGCACCTCGGCGTGCTTCATCTCGTCGAACGACTCGTGCCGGGTGTACTTCGCGAGCTTCGTCCAGCCGAAGTTCTCCTGCATCTTGGCGTGCAGAAAGTACTGGTTGATTGCGGTCAGCTCGGCGGTGAGCTGCTCGTTCAGGAACTCGATGACTTCTGCGTCGCCCTTCATGGCGCTGCCTTCCTCTGTGCGTCCGGGAAACCTCGGCCGTACCCTCCGGCTGCACGCATCCTGGCACCGCGGCGGGAGGAAATTCCAGTAAGTTCACACTCACTAGGACATGTGTCGGAATATCCGATTTGCTTGTCCGTTGGCCCGTACGGGCGGGGCGTGCGGGCCTGGAAAGGGGCGCGCGCCGGGCGCCGTCCGCCGTCTGTCACCATGGGATCCATGGGTCAGTCCGAACAAGAACCGCCGCCGCCGTCTGACCCGAGGCTCCCCCCGGGCCAGCGCGCCCGACGCGGCTGGCCTGCGCTGCACTACGGTCCGGTGCCCCGCTTCAAGCCACTGACGTGGGACCTCCAGGTGTTCGGTGCGACCGCCTCGGCGGAGAAGCACAGCTGGGACTTCGACGGGTTCACCGCACTGCCCCGCACCACCGTCCGTGCGGACCTCCACTGCGTCACCAAATTCTCCGTGCTCGACAGCGAGTGGACGGGCGTGTCGGCCTCCGTCCTGCTGGAGCTGGCACCGCCGGCCGAGGACGTCAGCCACG
Source organism: Kitasatospora sp. NPDC058406 (assembly GCF_042722765.1). Classification (NCBI taxonomy): domain Bacteria; kingdom Bacillati; phylum Actinomycetota; class Actinomycetes; order Kitasatosporales; family Streptomycetaceae; genus Kitasatospora; species Kitasatospora sp. NPDC058406. Next base: position 13,246 of record NZ_JBHXKE010000002.1, on the reverse strand, counting down.
TCATGGTCTGGGCCGAGTACGGCTACAGCGCCAACCTGCGGCTCGCCGACTTCGCCGACCCGGCGACGATCCTCGCGACCCACCGCAACGGCGAGGCCCTCACTGCCGAGCACGGCTTCCCGGTCCGGCTGGTCGTCCCCGGCCGGTACGCCTGGAAGGGGCCCAAATGGGTCCGCGCGGTCGAGTACATGCGGGCCGACCGGCGGGGCTTCTGGGAGGAACGCGGCTACCACAACCTGGCCGACCCCTGGCAGGAGCAGCGCTACTCCCACCAGGAGGAGCCGGGCGACGGGCCACTGCGCTGACCGCGCGGGCGGCCCGGCCGGCCGCGGCCGGCTAGAGGAACGGGAACGTGACCGTGACCACGGTGCGCTGAGGACGGCGCTCCCCGGCGGCCGGCGACTGGCCGGAGACCTTGCCGGTGCCGAACAGGTTCACCCCGCTGCTCTGCATGGCGAACCCGGCGGCCTGGAGCGCCTTCTCGGCCGCCTCCTTCGACATCCCGGCCACGTCCGGGACGGCCACCATGCCCTTGCTGACCACCAGCGAGACCGGCGTGTTCTCCGCGACCTGCTGCCCGGCCGCCGGTGAACTGCTGATCACCGATCCCTCCGGGACGGTGTCGCTGTGCGTCTCGGTCACCGTCCCGGCGGCCAGCTGCGCACCGGCCAGCGCCGAGGACGCCTGCGCGGACGGCTTGCCCGCCAGCTCGGGCACCGCGATCCGCTTCGGCCCCCGGGACACCGTGACCGTCACGGTGTCGCTCTTCCGGGCCCGCGCGCCGACGCCCGGGTCGGTGGAGATCACCAGCCCCGACGGCACGGTCTCGCTGTACACCTCGGTGAACCGGCCGTGCATGTCGGCGCCGTCCAGGATCCGCTGGGCCTCGGCCCGGTCCTTGCCGAGCACCCCCGGCACGGTGCCGTACAGCGCGCCGGAGAGCGCGTACGTGGTGCCGCCGACCAGCAGCACCAGGGCGGTCAGCACGGCCGTCCAGATCAGCGGCCGGCGGGGGAGGCGGCGCAGCCGGCCGGGGGCCCGGCGGGAACGGACCGGCGGCGGCTCGTCGTACGGGCGCGGCTCGGCGAGCAGCTGCTCCATCACGTCCGGCGGCACGTCCAGCACGCTGGTCCGCTCGACCGGGCGGCCGGCGGCGATCACCGAGGTGGGCTCGGCGGTCGGGTACTGCGGGCTGGGCCGGGTGGAGGCGGGCGGTTCGGCGTCCAGCTGGTCCGGGGTGAGCGTGCGGCGCACCCGCTGGAGGGCGGCGAGCAGCTCGACCGCGTCGTGGGGGCGGGCCGCGCGGTCGCGGGCGCAGGCGCCGGCCACTATCGCGTCCAGCCCGGGGCCGACGCCGGGCACGTCGGCGGAGGGGGCCGGAACGTCCTCGTGCAGGTGGCGGTACATCACCTGGACGGGGTTCTCGCCGGTGTGCGGGCGGTGTCCGGTGAGCATCTCGTAGAGCAGGATGCCGGCCGCGTAGACGTCCACCCGCTGGTCGGTCTCGTCGCCCGGTCGGATCTGTTCGGGCGCCAGGTAGGAGACGGTGCCGAGCACGGTGCCGGCGGTCGCGGCGGTGGAGGCGCCGTCGGCGGTGTTCAGCACCCGGACCAGTCCGAAGTCGGCGACCTTGACCAGGCCGTCGTCGGTGATCAGCACGTTCTCGGGCTTGACGTCGCGGTGGACCAGGCCGGCCCGGTGGGCGGCGCCGAGCGCGGCGAGCACCGGCTCCAGGATGTCCAGCGCGGCCCTGATGGAGAGCGCGCCGCGGTCGCGCAGCAGGTCGCGGAGGGTGCCGCCGGGGACGTACTCCATGGCGAGGAAAACGTTTCCGCCGTCCGCGCCCTGGTCGAAGACGTTGACCACGTTCGGGTGGGCGAGCCGGGCGACGGCCTTGGCCTCGCGGATGAACCGGGTCGTGAAGGCGGTGTCGCCGGCGAGCGTGGGGTGCATCACCTTGAGCGCCACGACCCGGTCGAGCCGGCTGTCGGTGCCCTGGTAGACGGTGGACATGCCGCCGGCCGCGATGCGCCGCTCGACCAGGTACCGGCCGTCGAGCAGGGTACCGATCAGGGGGTCGCGCAGTGCCATGTCCACCCGGCGAGTCTAGGGCTTGGGCCCCGGCCGGCCCCGGGAGGCACCGCTCCCGGGGCCGGTCTGTGCCCGGTTCGTGACACCGTGCGGCGGCGCCGGTGCCGGGGCCGCGTCGGAACGCCGGGTCAGAACGCCGGGTGCTCGCGGGTGTCCAGCTCGGCCCGGCCGGCCATCGCCGAGGAGGCCTCGGCGTGGAAGCGGCGCGGGATCCGGCCGGCCCGGTAGGCCAGCCGGCCGGCCTCGGCGGCGTGCCGCATCGCGTCGGCCATCAGCACCGGGTCCTGGGCGCGGGTGACGGCGGAGGCGAGCATCACGGCCGCGCAGCCCAGCTCCATCGCGAGGGCCACGTCGGAGGCGGTGCCGGCGCCGGCGTCCAGGATCACCGGGACGCCCGCGCTCTCCACGATCAGCTGGAAGTTGTGCGGGTTGCGGATCCCCAGGCCGGAGCCGATCGGGGAGCCGAGCGGCATGATCGCCGCGCAGCCGACGTCCTCCAGCTTCCGGGCCAGCACCGGGTCGTCGTTGGTGTACGGCAGGACGGTGAAGCCGTCGTCGACCAGGATCTCGGCGGCGTCCAGCAGTTCGATCGGGTCCGGCAGGAGGGTCCGCTCGTCGGCGATCACCTCCAGCTTCACCCAGTCGGTGCCGAGCGCCTCGCGGGCCAGCCGGGCCGTCAGCACGGCCTCGCCGGCGGTGAAGCAGCCCGCGGTGTTGGGCAGCACGCGGATGCCGTTGCGGGTCAGCACGTCGAGGACCGAGCCCTGGGTGGCGGCGTTGACCCGGCGCATCGCCACCGTGGTCAGCTCGGTGCCCGAGACCCGCAGCGCCTGCTCCAGGACCTCCAGGCTGGGGGCGCCGCCGGTGCCCATGATCAGGCGCGAGCCGAAGGCGGTACCGGCGATGGTGAAGGCGTCGTCGGCCATGTCAGCCTCCCTGGACGGCGGTGAGGATCTCGATCCGGTCGCCGGCGGAGAGCTCCGTGCGCGGCCAGTCGGTGCGTGGCACCACGGTCTCGTTCAGCGCGGCGGCGACCCCGGAGTGGGCCCGGCTGAGCGTGGCCACCACCTCGGCGAGGGTGGTCGGGGCGGCGACCGTCCGGGGCTCGCCGTTGACGTGCAGGGTGATGTCGCTCATGCGGGGACCTTCGTGAAGCGGGCGGGGGAGAACGGCTCGGCGAGGTCCGGCGTCACGCCGGTGGCCAGGTACTCGGCGAGCAGGTCGCCGGTGACCGGGGTGAGCAGCACCCCGTTGCGGTAGTGACCGGTGGCCGCGACCAGGCCGGGCAGCGCGGTCGGGCCGAGCAGCGGCGCGTTGTCGGGCGAGCCCGGGCGCAGACCGGCGGCGGTCTCGGTCAGCGGCAGCTCGGTGATGCCGGGGACCAGCTCGTGGGCGTCGCGGAGCAGCTCGTACACGCCGCCGGCGGTGACCGTGGTGTCGTACCCCTGCTCCTCGCTGGTGGCGCCGATCACCAGCTCGCCGTTCTCCCGCGGCACCAGGTAGAGGTGCTGCCCGCGGACCACCGCGCGGACGTTGCGGGAGAGGAACGGCCGGTACGCCTCGGGGACCAGCAGCCGAAGGATCTGGCCCTTGACCGGGCGGATCGCCGGCAGCACTCCCTCCGGCAGCCCCGGCAGCAGGTGGCTGCGGGAGCCGGCGGCGAGGACGACCTGGTCGGCGGTGACGCTCTCGCCGGTGGACAGCCGGGCGCCGACGGCGCGGTCGTGCTCGACCAGCAGTCCGACGGCCTCGGCGCGGTGCAGGAGCACGCCTGCGCGCTCGCAGGCGCGCACCAGGGCCCCGGCGAGCCGGCGGCCGTCGACCTGGTGGTCGTCGGTGACGTGCAGGCCGCCGCGGACGCCCGGGGCGAGCATCGGCTCCAGCCGGCGGGCCTCGCGGCCGGTGAGCCACTGCGAGTCCAGGCCGAGCCTGCGGTGGAAGTCGTGCAGTTCGCGCAGTTCCGCGCGGTCGTCGGAGTCCAGGGCGACCGCGATCGTGCCGCACTGCCGGTAGCCGGTGTCCTGGCCGCCGCTCGCCTCGGTGAGCTCGGCGGCGAAGGCCGCGTAGCGCTCGTTGGACGCCATGCCGAGGCGCAGCAGCGGCTCCTCGCCGTACTGGAGCTCGGTGACCGGGGCGAGCATCCCGGCCGCGACCTGGGCGGCGCCGCCGCCGTGCGCCGGGTCGGCCACGACCACGCGGAGCCCGCGCTGGGCCGCCCGCCAGGCGACCACGAGTCCGATGACGCCGCCGCCTATCACCAGCACGTCGGCCTGGGCGCCTTTCGCCAAGCGTGTCAAAGTCGCTGCTCTCCCTTCGCCGGTATGACCCGGATCAGGTTCGGACGGTCGCAGGCCGTTCCAGCCCGCCTCTCAGCCCGGTACGCCGGGCTCCCGTGATGGTGCCCCCACCATAACTCCGGGGGGTGCGGCCGTTGAAGGCGCGTACGAGGGGCGGAACGGGCCCCGGGCGGGCCGCCCGGACCGGACCGGAGGGCCCGGGGCCGGGCTGGGTACAGTGACGGGCGTGGCGGACAAGAGCGGGGCGGACCGGACGGATCAGGTGGTCGTGGTCGGCGCGGGGCTGGCGGGGGCCCAGTGCGCCCTCGTGCTGCGGCGCGACGGCTGGCAGGGGCGGATCGTGCTGGTCGGCGCGGAACCGCACGCGCCGTACGACCGGCCGCCGCTCTCCAAGGACGTGCTGCTCGGCAAGGCCGACACCACCGCCCTCGACCTCGACCTCGACTTCGGGCAGCTGGACGTCGAGCTCCTCACCGGCCGCCGGGCCACCGGCCTCACCCCCGGCGTGCTGCACACCGACGCCGGCGACCTGCCCTACGGCTCGCTGGTGATCGCCACCGGCGCCGAACCGCGCGCCCTGCCCGGCGCCGAGCGGGCCCACCTGCTGCACACCGTGGACGACGCGCTCGCCCTGCGCGCCCTGCTCCGCCCGGGCCTGCGCCTGGCGCTGGTCGGCGCGGGCTGGATCGGCGCCGAGGTGGCCACCGCCGCCCGGGCCGCCGGCTGCGAGGTGACCGTCGTCGAGGCGGGCCCGGCCCCCGTCCCCGGCGCCCTGCCCACCGAGATCGGCCGGGTGATGGCCGGCTGGTACGCCGAGGCGGGGGTCGAGCTGCGCTGCGGCGTGGGGGTCGCCGCCGTCGAACCGGGCGCGGTGCTGCTCGCCGACGGCTCGCACCTGCCGGCCGACGAGGTGGTGGTCGGCGTCGGGGCCCGCCCGGCGACCGGCTGGCTGGCCGGCTCCGGCGTGGAGCTGGACGCGGCCGGCGCCGTCCTGGTGGACGAGCGGCTGCGCACCGGCCTGCCCCGCGTCTTCGCGGCCGGCGACTGCGTCAGCTACCCCTCGGCGCGCTCCGGCGTCCGCCTGGCCGTCCAGCACTGGGACCACGCGCTGCAGTCCGCCACGGCGGCGGCGGCCTCGGTGCTCGGCACGGACGCGCCGCCGTACGACCCGGTGCAGTACTTCTGGTCCGAGCAGTTCGGCCGCAGGGCGCAGTACGCCGGGCGGCACGCCGAGGGCGACGAACTGCTCTGGCGCGGTTCGCCGGACGGGCCGGACTGGTCGGTGCTCTGGCTGCGCGACGGCGCCCTGCGCGCGCTGCTCGCCGTCGACCGCCCGCGCGATCTGACCCAGGGCCGACGGCTGGTCGAACGCGGTGCGGTGCTGGACAGGGCCCGTGCGGCGGACCCCGCGGTACCGCTGAAGTCGGCCGTCGCCGGGTAGTCCGCGGGGCCGATTGGTGCGCGGCGGGCCGCGGAGGTGGCAGTCTGGTGACGTGAGTGAGATCGAAAGCAAGATTGAAGCCCTGGTCACCGACTGGATGTACCTGCCCGACATCTCGGAGCAGTGGGGGGTCCGGGTCACCGAGGTGCGTGACATGGTCAAGCACGGCGGACTGATCGCCGTGCGCCGCGGCCCGAACAGGTCGCTGCAGGTCCCGGCCGCGTTCATCGACGGCACCGGGCTGGTCAAGCACCTGTCCGGAACGCTGACCGTGCTGCGCGACTGCGGCTACAACGACGTGGAGATCCTGGAGTGGCTCTTCACCGAGGACCCGTCGCTCCCCGGCAGCCCGATCCAGGCGCTGCAGGAGAACCGCGGCACCGAGGTCAAGCGCCGCGCCCAGGCGATGCTGATCTGATGGCGGCCGACACCCGGCGTCGGAGTCTCGCCGACGCCCGGCTCTACCTGTGCACCGACGCCCGCCGTGAGCAGGGCGACCTCGCCCAGTTCCTCGACGCGGCGCTGGCCGGCGGGGTGGACATCGTCCAGCTGCGGGACAAGGGCCTGGAGGCCAGGCAGGAACTCGCGGCGCTGGAGGTCTTCGCCGACGCCTGCCGGCGGCACGGCGCGCTGCTCGCCGTCAACGACCGCGCCGACGTCGCCCATGCGGCCGGACCGGACGTGCTGCACCTCGGGCAGGACGACCTGCCGGTGCCGGCCGCCCGCGCGATCCTCGGCGACGACGTACTGATCGGGCGGTCCTGCCACGCCGAGTCCGAGGTGGACGCGGCGATCGCGGAGCCCGGCGTGGACTACTTCTGCACCGGGCCGGTCTGGCCGACCCCCACCAAGCCGGGCCGCCACGCGCCGGGCCTCGGCCTGGTCTCGTACGCGGCCGGGCGGCCCACCGACCGGCCGTGGTTCGCCATCGGCGGCATCGACCTGGGCAACCTGGACGAGGTGCTGGCCGCGGGCGCCCGCCGGGTCGTGGTGGTCCGGGCGATCACCGGCGCGGACGACCCGGGGGCCGCGGCCGCCGAGCTCGCCCGCCGGCTGCGCGCCGTCTAGCCGAAGCCGGGCGGCCGTCCGGGGCCCACGCCCGGGACCGCCGTCCGGGGTACGGCCGTGGGGGGGGGGGGGGGGCGCCCCCCCCCCCCCCCGCCCCCCCCCCCCCCCCCCCCCCCCCCCGCCCGCGGGGGGGGGGGGGGGGCGGGCGGGGGGCCCCCCCCCCCCCCGGCGCGGAAGA